>DATAZJ010000538.1:0-10057 GCA_036272115.1 Rhodopila sp.
CAGATGCACCATCGCCGGGTCGGGCACGATGTGGATCGTCTCCCCCGGCCTGGCCGTCACCCGCTCCCGGAACGCCGCGATGATCGGGGCGCCGGCGAACTCCGCCATCACCTGCGTCTCCGACCCCGTCGGCTCGATCACGTTGACCCTGGCACCCACCCCGCCGCCGTTCAACCGGAAATGTTCCGGACGCACGCCGTAGATGATCGGGCTGCCGTCGGTCACCCCCCGGGTCGAGGGCAGCGGCAGTGACGTCCCCTCATCCGACCGGAACGCCCCGCCGTCCACCTTGCCCTTCAGGAAATTCATCGCCGGAGACCCGATGAACCCGGCCACGAACAAATTCGCCGGGTTGTCGTACAACTCCAGCGGTGCGCCGATCTGCTCCACATTGCCGCCGTTCATCACCACGATCTTGTCGGCCATGGTCATCGCCTCGATCTGGTCGTGCGTGACATAAACCGTGGTGGTGGTCAGCCGCTGGTGCAGTTCCTTGATCTCCGCCCGCATGGCGACGCGCAGCTTGGCATCCAGGTTGGACAGCGGCTCATCGAACAGGAACACCTGCGGGTCCCGCACGATCGCCCGGCCCATCGCCACGCGCTGCCGCTGGCCACCGGACAACTGCCGCGGATACCGGTTCAGATACGGCGCCAGACTCAGGATCTCCGCCGCCCGGGTCACCTTCTGGTCGATCACCGCCTTCGGCGCGCTGGCCAACGACAGCGCGAACGCCATGTTGTCGCGCACCGTCATGTGCGGGTACAGGGCGTAGTTCTGGAACACCATGGCGATGTCGCGTTCCTTGGGGGCGACGTTGTTCACCACCCGGTCACCGATGGCGATCTCGCCGCCGGTGATGTTCTCCAGCCCCGCGATCATCCGCAGCAGCGTCGATTTCCCGCAGCCGGACGGCCCGACCAGGATCACGAATTCCCCGTCCTCGATCTCGACGCTGACGCCGTGCAGCACTTCGGTGGACCCGTAGCGCTTACGTACGTCGCGGATGGACACGGTGGCCATGCTTGTCTTTCCTCCGACCAGTGGCCGCCATTGGACAAGGCGGCTCTGCTGCCTGCCTTCATCGCATGCGATGGCCCGGGGCGCAAAGCCCTCCCCCGGGGAAAGCGTGACGCCATCGCCGGCGATGGCTAGATTTGCCGCGATGCCGAATCGCAAATCCCGCCGCCAACCAAAGCCGATCGCCGTGGGGCGAGCCGAACTCGGCCTGTCGAAACTGGGCATCGCTCGGTTCGACTTCAGCGATCCGTACCATCTGGCGGTCAGCCTGTCCTGGCCGGGATTCGCGGTCGCCATGCTGGCATGCTGGCTGGCGATCAACCTCGTGTTCGCCTTCCTGTACGACCTAAGCCCCGGCGCCATCGCCAACGTCTCGGTGGGATCGTTCGCCGGCGCGTTCTTCTTCAGCATCGAAACCCTGGCGACGGTCGGATACGGCGTGATGGCGCCGGACTCGCTGTACGGCCATGTCGTCTCCGCCGTGGAGATTGTCGCCGGCATGGCGTTCACCGCCATCTTCACCGGTTTGCTGTTCGTGCGCTTCTCGCGGCCCAAGGCCAAGATCGTCGCCGCCAGGGACGCCGTGGTAACCCTGCACAACGGCCGCCCGACGCTGATGCTGCGCATCATCAACGGCCGCGTCACCGTCATGAGCGGCGCCACCGCTCGGCTTTTCGTGCTGCTGGTGGAGCATTCGGCCGAGGGCGCGCTGTTCCGGCGCATCCACGACCTGCCACTGCAGCAGTCGCATCTACCGCTGTTCGTCATGCCGTGGACGCTGATGCATGTGATCGATGAAGCCAGCCCGCTGCACGGCTATGACGCCGAGGCGCTGATGGTGGCAGACGCAAGGCTGTTCCTGACGATCGAGGCCCGCGACCACGCGCTGTCCACACAGGTGCATGACATCAAGGACTTTTCCGCAGGACACATCCGTTTCGGCTTACACTTCAGCGACATGGTCATCCTGGATACCGCGGGCCGAGCCACCGCCGATCTAACCCGCATCCATCTGCTGGAACCGGATAGCGACGCCGAAACCGCCCTCAACTTCAGCCAGTGACCCGGCGGGTCAGTCCGATTCCCCGGACGCCAGCCCGGACGGACGCATCGTTCCCTGCGCTATCTGTCCGGCACCGGCGCCACGGCGCTGGATCGCCATGAGTGAGATGATGCTGAGGACAGCGGATGCCATCAGATAGAAACTGGGCGACAGAGGGTCCCCGGTCGACGCGATCAGCCATGTCGCGACAAGCGGCGCGAAGCCGCCAAAGATCGTTACGGATACGCTATAGCTGAACGCAATCCCCACAGCCCGCGCGTCCACCGGAAACAGCTCCGCCAACAGCGATGGCAGCACGCCGCTGTATCCTGCCTTGATCAGGTTCAGGAAGCCGACAGCGAACATGGCGGTGGCGAGCGACGGGTATGCCACCATCAGCCAGAACGTCGGGTAGGCGGTCAGCGCGAACAGCCACGCCATGGCCAGCATGATCCGCGGCCGCGCCGTCTTGTCGGACCAATGGCCCGCGATCACGGAAACGACGGCCAGTACGACACCCCCCAGCAAGGTCGCCGCGAACCCGGTATAGGCCGGCAGGTGCAGCGTCCTGACCGCATAGGTCGGAATGTACAGCAACAGATAGTAGGAACTGTTCGAAATGATCGCGGCCCCGCATGCGAGCAGTACCGGGATGCGGTAACGCTGGAGCAAGTCCCGGATCGGCAAGGTCGGCGGTTTGGTCGCAACGAGGAATTCAGGTGTCTCGACCATGCGGGAACGGATGTACAGGCCGACCGGTCCAACCAGCAGGCCGAACACATAGGGCATGCGCCACCCCCAATCGAGAATCTGCTGATGGGTCAGCAGCGTCGTCGCGGCAAGGCCGAACAGCGCGACGATGACGGAGACGACGCCGGTGCTGGACCACTGCCAGCTCGCGCTGTAACCCCGGCGATCACCGGCATGCTCGACCAGAAAGGCAACGGCACTGCCGAACTCGCCGCCGACGGAGAAGCCCTGGAGAAGCCGGGAGATCGTCACGATAATGGGCGCCGCGATGCCGATCGTGGCATAGCCGGGCGTAACGACCATCAGCAGCGTGCCAAGCATCATCAGCGCGATCGACAATGTCAGCCCGGCTTTACGTCCTGCTCGGTCTGTGTAGCTGCCAATGACGGCCGCACCCAGCGGGCGGGCGATATAGGACAGGCCGAACGCGCCAAAGGTGATCAGCAGCGAAACGGTCGAATTGCGGGCGGGGAAGAACACCTGGGCCAGCGTCGAGGCGAAGTAGCCGTAGACCAGAAAGTCAAACCATTCGAGGGCATTGCCGATTGTCGCCGCGATGATCACGCTCGCCAGCCGCGGTGCCGCGGCCGTGGCATCCGGAGCCGCGCTATTGGCCATTTTGGCTTCTCCCTGTTTGTACCAGCGTCCATTCGGTGCCAAGCGGGAAGCAGGGTCAAGAGGTCCTGGACCTCGACTGCCGCATTTTCAGGAAATGACGGATTTGCGAAAGGCTTGACCCGCCGCCGCCGTGCCGGGACAGTCGGAGCGGGACAAGAATGGGAGGACGCCATGCCGGCACGCACGGGTGCGCAATATCTGGCCTGCCTGCGGGCGCGTCAGACGGAGGTCTGGCTGCGCGGCGAGCGGGTGACCGATGTCACCACCCATCCCGGCCTGGCCGGCGGTGCCGCGGCCATCGCGTCACTGTACGATCAGCAGTCCGATCCCGCCCTGCGGGACGCGATGACGTTCACCTGCCCCGACACCGGGGACACGCTGGGCCTGTCCTTCATCATCCCGCGCACGCGCGACGATCTGGTGCGGCGGCGCGTCATGATGCTGAACTGGGCGCGCACGACGTGCGGGATGATGGGCCGGTCGCCCGATTTCATGAACGTGACCTATGCCTGCTGGGCCGGGTCGGCCGACTACTTCGGACGCGGCAAGCCGGAATTCGCCGACAATATGCGGCGCTATTACCGCTATATCGCCGAAAACGACCTTGTGCTGACGCATGCGCTGATCAACCTGCAACGCAGCCGGCACGTCAGCGGGATGTTCAATCTGCAGGAAGGCACCGCGCTGCAGGTGGTGAAGGAGACCTCGGCCGGCATCGTCGTCCGGGGTGCCCGCGTGCTCGCAACGCTGGGTCCGCTGGCAGATGAGATCGCGGTCTATTCGCCGCGGCTGGCGCAGCATCTGGATCATTACAGCCCGTTCGCGCTGAGCTTCGCGATCCCCTGCGACACGCCTGGACTGCGCTTCCTGTGCCGCGACAGTTTCGATCATGAAAAGTCGCATTTCGACCATCCGCTGGGATCGCGCTTCGAGGAAATGGACAGCATCGTGTTCTTCGACGACGTGCTGGTGCCGTGGGAACGCGTGTTCATCAACGGCGACGTCGGCCTACTGAACGGGACGGCGTCGGTGACGCATTCGTCGGCCCACACCTCGCATCAGGGCTGTGCCAAGAACCTGGCGAAATGCGAGCTGGTGCTGGGCGTCGCGCTGCTGGTGACCGAGACGCTGGGCAACACCCATCTGCCGCACGCCGAGGAACGGATCGGCGAACTGGTGATGTACACCGAACTGATGCGTGCCTGCATGCGGGCGGCGGAGGCGGATGCGGAGCTGGATGAGTGGGGCGTGATGTGCCCTGCTCCGCTGCCGGCCGAGACGACTCGCAACCTGTTCATGACCGCCTATCCGCGGATGGTGGAAATCCTGCAATTGCTGGGATCGTCCAGCCTGATGATCCTGCCGACCGAGGCAGATATGAACGGGCCGCTCGCCGGGCACATCGACCAATACCTGGCAACCGACAACAGCACCGCCCGGGATCGGGTGAAGCTGTTCCATTTGGCCTGGGATATCTCATGCAGTTCGTTCGGCAACCGCCAAGTGCTGTATGAACGGTTTTTCGCCAGCGACCCGCTGACCAGGGCTCGGGCGCTGGCGGGGATGTTCCCGAAGCGGGAGGTGACCGACCGAGTGCTGGATTTCCTGGGACGGGACTGATTGCGGACCGCCTTTTGGTTACGATTCTGGATCGTCTTGGCAACGCCGGCATGCGCTCGCAGCTTCTCTTTTTGAAGGCAGATGAGCGGGATAAGCGGGGATGTCTTCGTGATCAGGCCTTGGTCGGTGATGCGGCAAACCTCGACTTTGGACCCACCGATGTTGATCGTCAGGCGCAGCCGCCTGCCGGTCGTTCGCAGGTAGTTTCGGCATGGCGGGACATGCACATCGCCCAGCGCGCCGACCACCTTGAAGTCGGCGATGACCTCGTCCTCAACGATCAGATCGGCGATATAGTCCCCCGACGACAACGTTCTCGCAACAGACCGAGATTCCCCGCAAGTGCACAACGCCGACCCCGGCCCTTCGCATCTCGTGCGCAAGCGCATACTCATGGACCCTGCCCAACGAACCCACCACTGAGCCCGTTAGCAACCTCGAACGCACACCCAACGACCCGTTCGATCACCGGCTCCCACAACCAGGCATCCCACTTCATCTCTCTTCATCCCGCTAATCCGCCTCAAAATACTTGCCCTGACGTTCACTACCGCACCAGACGAAGACGCGAACGCCTTACCCTGCGCGTAGTGACGAAAGATGAATCGGGGAGTCGTAATGGCCCAAGCCTGAATCGTACTCCAGCTTTGCACCCGCTGATCGCGGGAATGGCCAGGCAGATGTGGATCGGCGGATCACCCAAGATTGCCCGCACAGCCGAGAGGAATTATTTTTTCCCTCGGTCGCAACTCGTCCGGCTCAGGGCCGGGTCACGCCGCGACCCAGTCATCCTCACGCTGCACCACACGCTCCAGCAGGCGCAGCACGTCGCTTCCGGTGGTCGCCCTGGGGCCGGCGCCGGTCGCGTCGGCCAACAGATGGGCCAGCGGATCGGGGATATCGGGTGAGGTCTGGCCGCTGAACCCCACCGGCCAGTCGGGGAAGCTGCGGCGTTCGGTGGGGGTGAAGCTCAGCACCGTGACGTCGGCATGACGGGGGTCGCCGTTGATGCGGTCGAAGGTGCGTTCGACGACGTCGCGCATGCCCTCCAGCACCTGGGCGAAGCCGGAGGCGGTGAACAGCAGGGCGCCGGTGACGTTGTCGGCCTTGTTGCGGCGGCGCGCGGCGGCGAGGATGGCCCGAACCTCATCCTCCAGGATGGCATCGGGGGCCGCCTGAAGGATCACATTGCGGCTGCAATAGATCAGTCTGTACAGTGTGCCGGAAATGCTTGTCTTCTTCATGCGGCGTCCAGTCCTCATCTTGATGTTGAGCCATTGTCCAGTGCGACCGCGTGCCGGTGCAGCAGGGCATCGATCGAGGCGGCCTGGATCGGCCTGCCGATCAGGATGTCCTGGATACGGATGCGGCCATCGGGATCGAGCAGGACTTCCTGTTCGGCGGTCTCCATCCAATCGGCCGTTGCTGTGATACTGGGGTCGGCGGCCGTGGCTCGGGCCGTCAGGGCGACATCGCGATCGCCAAGTGGGGTGGCGACGAAACGGCGGTCGATCCTGATCTTGTGGAAAGGAAAAGACGGCGACGGGTCCAGGATGGTGCGGCCGGGACCGAAGCCGTCCATCACGATGCGGACGCCAAGGGCACGCAGCCGATGCAGGACATCCGCACCAGCAGGCAGTGTGGTTTCGGCGAATTCCAGTTCCAGCCGATCGGGCGCCAGTCCGGACGCTTGCAGGGCAGTCTGTACCGCATCGAACAGGCGTTCGCCATCCGCCAACTGGCGGCGCGACACGGTCATCGCAACAGTCAGCGATGCCGGCCAGCGCGCGGCCTGATCACAGGCGGCTTTCAGCGCCCGTGCGGCCAGCGCGGCGATGCAGCCGACGTCCTCGGCCAGCGCGACGAACCGTTCGGGGGGCACGGCGCCCCTGATGGGATGGTTCCAGTGTGGTGCGGCGGCGAAACCGGTCAGCGCCTGCTGGCCCACGTCAAAGCGTGCCTGGTAGGCGATTGACAGCTCTCCCAGCGACACGGCCTTGCGAAGATCGGTTTCCAGGTTCCGCCGAGCGGTCGCCTCCGGCGCGATTGTGGGGTCGAAGATTCGCCAGGCGCCGCCGCCGGCGGATTTCGCGTCATACAGTGCCAGGTCGGCATGGCGCGTCAGGTCGTCGGCCGACGACCCGTGTTCGGGAAAGCGCGCGATGCCGACACTGGCGCCGATATGGGCGATATGGCCCTCCACCAGGAAGGGCCGCGACAAGATGACGATCACGCGGGCGGCCAGCGCCTCGGCCCATTCGCCGTTGGTGAGCAGGATGACGAACTCATCGCCGCCGAGGCGGGCCAGCAGGTCTTCCTCCCGCGTTTCGCGGCGCAGGCGCTGGGCGACAAGGCACAGCAGCGCATCGCCCACTGGCGGACCGAATGTGTCGTTGACCAGCTTGAAGCGGTCGAGGTCGATCATCAGCAGGGTCGGGCGGGAGCCGGGCGCGGCGTTCTCCGCCAGGCCGTGCAGGGTCTGGTTGAAATGCCGGCGGTTGGCCAGTCCGGTCAACGGATCGAGCCAGGCGTCGCCGCCGGTCCTCGCCGGGTCCCCCCGGCCGGCGGCCAGGGCCATCGTCCCATCGTCGACGACCAGCATCCAATGGCGCGCGCCGATCCCGCATATCCGCAGGGTGATCCGGCGATCCCGGCCCAGGGCGATCCGCAACCAGCTTTCGGGCTCCACCCGGTCGCCGGCGGCGATATGGGTAGCGGCGAAGGCGATGATCCGGTCGCGTTGCTGGAACGTCAGGTTGGCGATGCCTGCCAGCAGGCCGGTCAGGGACGGTGTGTCGGCGCCCATCGGCCTGGGGGTACCGAACAGGGCGGCGGCCTGTTCGTTCCAGAACGCCGGTCGGGAATCCGCGTCAAGAATGACGATAGCCAGCGGCAGATGCGTCAGGGCGGCGTTCGCCAGCCGCCCGCCCAGGCTGCCGCGCCGGCGGGATGTGCCACGCTCCGGTTCCGACGGCTGCACGCCGCCTGCCAGCCCATCCGATGCCAACGCCGCCCAAGGTGCTCGCAACGTCATTTCCCGCGTGTCCCAGACCTGCAAAGAGCGGTGACGTTATCCGCCGAGGCTTACCGAACCGTTAACGCGCGTGATTTTTCCGGATTTTCGGGTAAGACCCGTTTCGATTCGGCTGCCCGCTTGACCCTGGAGGCCAGCCAGCCCTAAACGCGCAGCATGAGCGAATCACACACGCCGGCAATTGACATCGCCGCGGCGACTGAGCAGGCCCATGTCCTCGCCCAGGCCCTGCCGTTCCTGCGCCGCTACGCCGGCGCGACGGTGGTGGTGAAATATGGCGGCCATGCGATGGGTGAGGAGCACCTGGCACAGCAATTCGGCAACGATATCGCGCTGCTGAAGCAGGTCGGCATCAACCCGGTAGTGGTGCATGGCGGCGGCCCACAGATCAACGCGATGCTGAAGCGGCTCGCCATCCAGTCCACCTTCGTCGACGGGCTGCGTGTCACCGATGCAGCGATGGTGGAGGTGGTGGAGATGGTGCTGGCGGGCACCGTCAACAAATACGTCGCCGGGCTGATCACGCGGGCCGGGGCGCTTGCGGTGGGGATTTCCGGCAAGGATGGCGGGATGATCCGCGCGCGGAAGCTGCAGCGGACGAAGAAGGACCCGGGCAGTCATATCGAGCAGGTGCTGGACCTGGGCTTCGTTGGCGAACCGAGCAGCGTCGATGCCAGGGTGATCCATGCGCTGACGGGCGGCGGGCTGGTGCCGGTGATCGCGCCGATCGGCGTCGATGCGGACGGCCAGACCTTCAATATCAATGCCGACACGGTCGCGGCGGCAGTGGCAGGGGCGCTGAACGCAACCCGGCTGCTGATGCTGACCGACGTATCGGGCGTGCTGGACAAGGACAAGAAGCTGATCCCGTCGCTGACCCTGGCGGACGTAGAGGCTCGGATTGCTGACGAAACGATCACCGGCGGGATGATCCCGAAGGTGGAGTGTTGCGTGGAAGCGGTGCGTCAGGGCGTCAAGGGCGCGGTGATCCTGGACGGACGCGTGCCGCATGCCTGTCTGCTGGAGCTGTTCACCGAGGCCGGGCCGGGCACGCTGATCAAGCGGTAGGCGCTACCCCACCGCTCGGTCCAGGATGGCCCTGAGCGTGTCGGCGCCATGGGTGCCGGGCGGTGTCACATGACCGCCATGGGCGAGGCGGTTGCGCTGAGCGTCCTCCCAATGACGGCCGTCGAAGAACCGTGTGGGTTTCAAGGCTGGCCCGTCGATGCCGTCGAGGCAGCGGGCGTTCACGGTGACCTTGTCGGGCTGGGAACGCGGGACGTAGAAGGCGGCCATGCCGCAATGCGAGCAGAATGGGTGCTGCGCCACGCCAGTCTCGAATGTGTAGACGGTTAGGGCGCCCTTGCCGCGCAACAAGGTGAAGTCGGCGGGGAAGACCGGGAGGTGGAGAATCCCCTTCTTGGTGCAGACGGTGCAACTGCACTGTGACAGCAGGTCGAGATCGACCTGAGCGCGGAACCGTACCTGGCCGCAGTGGCAGCCACCTTCTCGGGTTTCAAGCATCGACCGGCTCCCCATAAGCGCGGCGGCGATGATCCGACGCTGGTCGCGGAAGCGTCAAGGGCGGCTGGGCGTAGGGCGTCAATCAATCGCTAACCTTTTGCTGCGACGATTTGGCGCAGGCCGGTCGTCGGGCTTGTAATCCTATAGGTCAATGGCATATAAGAATGGTGCTTTGGCGGCGAGACCAGCTCTGGTTCGAACTGGAAGATGAGACCACCGCTCATCCCGTCGTGACCGTGGTTATCCAGACCCCGGCCGGCCGGTTGTCCGTGATGGCAGAGACGCTGCGGCAGGACCGCTCGCTGGTTCTTCGTGGGCTTCATGTCCAGAGCGAGGGTTTACGTCGCAACGCGATCGGATCGGCGAATTTGGCGTTCCTGGTTCGCGTCTTCATGGAGGTGATGGACCTTGACGAACTCATGGTTACCGGCGGGCTTCGAACGACTGGC
>DATAZJ010000539.1:0-4257 GCA_036272115.1 Rhodopila sp.
GATCGCCGGCAACAGCCACCGCTCCAACGTTCAACACCGCAGAACCGCAATGCCCGCAGGACGGACCGACACCATGGCAAAGCCCGCGAAGGACGAATCCCCCTCCACCCTGATCGACGCCAGGATCATGGACCTCGCCGACTGGCGCGGCACAACCCTCGCCCAGGTCCGCGCCCTCATCAAACAAGCCATCCCCGACGTGATCGAGGAATGGAAGTGGCGAGGCGTCCCCGTCTGGTATCACAACGGGATGATCTGCACCGGTGAGACCTACAAGGCCGCGGTAAAACTGACCTTCGCCAAAGGCGCCGCGCTGAACGATCCCAAGGGCCTGTTCAACGCCAGCCTGGAAGGCAACACCAGGCGCGCCATCGACATCCACGAAACCGACACACTCGACGCCGACGCCTTCAAAACGCTGATCCAAGCCGCCGCGGCACTGAACAAAGCACCGAAACGATAATCCCGAACTACTTCCGCCCCCGCCCCAACCAGATCACCTCCACATCCGAAAGCGGCTGCGCCCGACACGCCAAAATCTTCCCCTCCGTCCGCTGCACCTCGGACAAAGCATTGTCGCTATAAGGCAGCATCGAAACCTCACCCGCCCGCAATTCGGAGATGCAAGCGGCACAATTCCCCGTCGCACAGCCATACGGATAGTCCACCCCAGCCCCCACGGCGGCATGCAGGATCCGCTGATCGCCCGAGCAAGCGATCGTCGCCCCGGTATTGCCGATCGTTACCTGGAACGCCATCACGCCGCCCGCCTGCTCGGCATCGCCCGCACCGAAGTAAACTCCGAATGGAACCACACCACCGACGGAAACCGAGCGAGCGCATACCCATACAGAGCCAGCCCTATCGCCGGCACGTCACCCAGCACCTCGGTCGCGTGGATCGCATGATCGCCCATCGCCATCCCCTGACCGGGCGCAACCATCACTTCGCCGACCGCCTCCACCGTCGCATAGCCATCCCGAGCCGCATCATCGGTACGACGGTAGAACTTATGAACCTCATGGCCCGAGATCGCCGCATTGACGCACCAGATCCCATGGTCGTGCGGCGCCGCCTCCTTACCCGGCAGCCCGATCGTCAGGTACAGCCCCATGCCGTCGCCACCCTCCAGCGCCAGCACATGATTGCGTCCCTGCGCCACCGGCATCGCGAACGCGCCCCGCGGGAACAGCGCCTCCCCCCGGTTCGCCAACCTGACCAGCAGATCCTTGATTTTCGCCAGCGCCGCCTCGCCCGTCCCCTCGGCATCGACGATTGTTCGGGCACGCCGAAGAAGTGTCTCACACGCCTGAGTCCGCCGCTTGCTCATGACCATACGCTCCCCTGTTGCACCCATCATTGCGCGATCCGCCCACCCGGCGCTACTCCCATCCGCATGAGTAAACGGTCGCAACAGATCGACGCCCTCTTCCGCCAGGGGCAACAATTCCACCGGACCGGTCGGCTGGCCGAGGCCGAACAAATCTACCGTCAGGTGATCGCGGCCATGCCGAGGCACGCCGACGCGCTGCACGCCCTGGGCGCACTCGCGCTGCAGGCCGGCCGCCCCGCCATCGCCGAGACCCTGCTCGACCAGGCGATCGCCCTGAAACCCGCCGCCGACTTCCAGATCACCCGAACCAACGCGCTGCTCGCCCTGCACCGCCCGCAAGACGCCGCCGACGCCATCCGCCCCGTGCTCCGCGCCCGCCCGAACAGCGCCGAGGCGCACCAGGTGCTAGGCCACGCCCTCAGCGACTCCGGCCAGCCGGACGATGCCATCGAAGCCTACCGAACGGCCCTGCGCCTGAAGCCGACCCTCCCCGACATCCGCAACAACCTCGGCATGGCCTTACGCCAGGCGGGCCAACGGGACGAAGCCGAAAGCGAACTGCGCCGGGCCCCCCCTGAACCCGAATCCCTCGTCAACCTGTCCAGCGTGCTGAAGGAACGCGGCGCCTTCGCCGAAGCCGAGGCAATCCTGCGCCAGGCCCTCCGCCTCGCCCCCGAAAACCCGGTGCTGCGCTACAACTGGTCGCTGCTGATGCACCTGCTGGGCCGCACAGCGGAGGCCTGGGACGGGTGGGAGCAACGCTTCCGCGCCGGCGCCATCCCAACCCGCCCCTTCACCCAACCCCAATGGCAAGGCGATCCGCTCGGCTCTCGCCGCCTGTTGGTCCACACCGAACAAGGCCTCGGCGACGTCATCCAGTTCGCGCGCTATCTGCCCGCCATCGAGGGCAACGTCCTGTTCGAGGCACCGCCCCGCCTGATCCGCCTCCTATCCAGCAATCCCGCCCTGCCGCCAATGATCCCCGACGGAACGCCGCCGCCGCCCATCGACACCGTGGTGCCGCTGCTCAGCCTGCCCGCCCGCACCAACTTGCCGGCCGTCGACCCACCCTACCTGTTCGCCGAACTCGACCGCGTGACCGCCTGGCGCCAGCGCATCGGCACCAGCGGCGTCCGCATCGGCATCAACTGGCAGGGCTTTCCCGGCCGCTTTGAAGACCGAGGCCGATCCTTCCCCCTGGCCCTGTTCCAACCGCTGGCCGCCATCCCCAACGTGCGCCTGATCAGCCTGCAAAAGGGCGAGGCGGAAGCACAAATCGCCACCGCCGGCTTCCCGGTCGAAACCCTGGCCGGCCTGGACGACGGACCCGATGCCTTCCTCGACACCGCCGCCGTAATGGCCAATCTGGACCTGATCGTCACGTCCGACACCTCGATCGCCCATCTCGCCGGAGCGCTCGGCCGTCCGGTGTGGGTGCCGCTGCGCTTCGTGCCGGACTGGCGCTGGATGCTGGATCGAACTGACAGCCCCTGGTATCCCACCATGCGGTTGTTCCGGCAGCCAAGCGACGGCGACTGGCCGCCGGTGTTCGCCGCGATGGCGCGGGCGCTGCGGCAATGACCACTCCGTTGATCCCGGTCTCCTGGGGCGAACTGCTCGACAAGATCGTCATCCTCGAAATCAAGACCCTCCGCCTCAACGCCCCCGCCGCTCGGCACAACACCGCGACCGAGCTGGCCCTGCTGCACCAGGCAGCCGCCCCGGCCACCAACGTCCCCGAACTGATGGCGGCCCTGCGCGCGGTCAACACCAGGCTATGGCGCATCGAGGACCAGATCCGCGACCACGAAGCCGCCGGCGATTTCGGCCCCGGCTTCGTCGCCCTGGCCCGTGCCGTCTACCACCAGAACGATGAACGAGGCCGCATCAAGCAGGCCCTCAACCACCGTCTGGGATCGGCGCTGGTGGAGGAAAAACAGTATTCGGCGTATTAATCCCGCATGACCGACTCAATCGCCGACAACCTCCGCCG
Source organism: Rhodopila sp. (assembly GCA_036272115.1). Classification (GTDB taxonomy): domain Bacteria; phylum Pseudomonadota; class Alphaproteobacteria; order Acetobacterales; family Acetobacteraceae; genus Rhodopila. The sequence continues at coordinate 3,327 of DATAZJ010000539.1, forward strand.
GGTCCAGGACCGCATCGCCAACGCCGCCATCGCCGCCGGCCGAGCGCCCGGCGACATCACCCTCGTCGCCGTGTCGAAAACCAAGCCGATCGAAGCCGTCGAGGCCACCCTCGCCGCCGGCCAGATGATCTACGGCGAGAACCGCGTCCAGGAAGCCGCCGGCAAATTCCCCCCGCTGCGCGCCCGCTACCCGCTCAGCCTGCACATCATCGGCGGCCTGCAGACCAACAAGGCACGCGACGCCGTGCGCATCGCCGACGTGATCGAGTCGCTCGACCGCCCGAAACTCGCCGACGCCATCGAGGCCGCCATCGCCCGCGAAGCCCGCACCCCGAAACTGCTGATCGAGGTGAACACCGGCTCCGAACCGCAAAAATCCGGCATCGCCCGAGACGACGCCGACAGCTTCATCAACGAATGCAAGGCCCGCTTCGGCGCGGCCCTGACCGGCCTGATGTGCGTCCCGCCCCACGGCGAGGACCCAAGCCCCCACTTCACCTGGCTAGCCGACCGCGCCGCCAAGCATGGCCTGACCACAGTATCAATGGGCATGTCAGCCGATTTCGAAACCGCCATCGCCTGCGGCGCAACCTGGGTCCGCGTCGGCAGCGCAATCTTCGGCTCGCGCTGACCACCATCCGGGACCAGTGCCACGACGGGCAGAAACGTTCTCTCGCCGTCATGCCAATACAGATCGCCCTCCACCCCCCCAAACCGTCATGCCGATGCAGATCGGCATCCACGCCTTCGGCTGTTCCAACCGCAGAAACAGGTGCCGACCCTTCCGCCGGATTGGCCCAGCTGTTCAGCCCCTCAGAATCCAACCCCCCACCTCACCCCAACCCCCGTCGCCGCAAAATCACCCCCCCAACCGCCTCCGCCCCCACCGTCATGCCGATGCAGATCGGCATCCACGCCTTCGGCTGTTCCA
>DATAZJ010000540.1:0-6446 GCA_036272115.1 Rhodopila sp.
ACATTGCGGCCGATGACATTGCGGCCAGTGACATTGCGGCCAGTGACATTGCGGCCAATGACCTTGCCTATGTGATGTTCACCTCCGGCACCACCGGCGTGCCGAAAGCCGTCGCGGTGCCGCAGCGCGCCGTCGTCCGCCTGGTCCGGGACACCAACTTCGTCGCCCTCGGACCCGACGAGCGGCTCCTGCTCACCGGCTCGATCTCCTTCGATGCCGCCACCTTCGAGATCTGGGGCATGCTGCTGAACGGCGGCACGCTGCATCTGGCCGGTGCGCACGACCTGCTGAGCCCGGACACCATGCGGCGCCTGCTCGCCGACCACCGCATCACCACCATGTGGCTGACCAGCAGCCTGTTCAACCAGTTCGTCGACCACGACCCCACGATGTTCGCGCCGCTCCGCCAGTTGCTCATCGGCGGCGAGCGCCTCTCACCACCCCACGTCGCCCGCATCCGCCAGGCATTCCCCGCACTGCGCCTGCTGAACGGCTACGGTCCGACCGAGAACACCACGTTCTCGTTGGTGCATCCGATCGACGACGTGGAAAGCGACATCCCCATCGGCCGCCCGATCGCCAACAGTCGTGTCTACATCCTGGGTCCCGGCGACCGCACCGCGCCGATTGGCGTGACCGGCGAGATCTGCGTCGCCGGCGACGGACTGGCACGCTTCTATCTCGGCCGCGACGACCTCACCGGCGAACGCTTCGTCAGCCACCCAACCATCGTCGGCGAACGCCTGTACCGCACCGGCGACTTCGGCTGCTGGCTGCCGGACGGTAACGTCGCCTACCAGGGCCGCCGCGATCGCCAGGTGAAGCTCCGTGGCGTGCGCATCGAGATCGGTGAAATCGAGGCCGCCGTGCTGACGCATCCCGGCGTCACCCGCACCGCGGTGGTGGCAAGGCCGCGCGACGGCGGCAACGAACTGCTCGCCTACGTGATGGGGCAGGACCTCGACGTCGCGGCGATCCGAACCTGGCTGAAGGACCGGCTGCCGCAAGCCTGCGTGCCGGCGCATGTCATCGCCGTCACCCACATGCCGCTCGACCCCAACGGCAAGCTGGACGTCGCGGCGCTGCCCGAACCGGAGAACACGCCCCCCGCCGACGCGCCCCACACGACCAATCCGCTGGAAACCGCCCTGGCCCGCCTATGGGCCGAGGTTCTGGGCCGCCCCCATGTCGGCACCGGAGAGAACTTCTTCGACCTCGGCGGCCACAGCCTGCTCGCCATCCGCCTCGTGCATCGCATCCGGACGGAACTCGGCCTGGACGTGCAGCCCGCGGACATCTTCACCACCCCGACCGTGGCGCAACTCGCCGCTCACATCCTGGCGGGGATGCTGACGGCAAGGCGCCCGCGACAAGCGCCGGCAATCCCCGCATTGCCGCCCGCGGCCGACTACCCGCTGTCCGCCACGCAGCAGCGGCTGTGGTTCCTCAACCGGCTGGCGGACGGCCAGAGCGCCTACAACATCGTCGGCGCCTGGCGGCTGGTCGGCCGTCTGGATGTGCCGGCACTCCGTCACGCCTTCGCCGCGCTGGCCACCCGTCACGAAGCGCTGCGCACCGTGTTCGTCACCAGGGACGGCGAACCGAGGCAACGGATCCTGGACACCCTGCCGCCGCTGCCGGAGGAACGGACTCTCCACGACAAGACCCAGATAGCGGCGGCATGCCAGGCATTGGCAGGCACCGTCTTCGACCTCGCGGCGCCGCTGCTGCGGGCGACGCTGCTGCGTCTTGGTTCCGGCGACGCCGTGTTGGTGATCGCCTGCCATCACATGATCGCCGACGGCTGGTCGGCACAGATCATCGCCGAGGACCTGGCGGCGCTCTACGGCCAGCCCGGCACCCCCCTGCCGCCTTCAGTCGCGTTCAAGGACGCCACTGCCTGGCTCGCCGACCACCAGAGCGCAACGCAGGACGCGGACCGAGCCTACTGGCAGGCCAAGCTGGCCGGTCCGCTGCCGCTGCTGGACCTGCCGACCGACCAGCCGCGCACAAAGCGGACTGATCATGCCGCCACGTTCCCGCGGATTCCGCTGGACCAGTCCGTCACCGCGAAGCTGCGGGCACTCGGGACGGCGCACGACACCAGCCTGTTCCCGGTGCTGGTCGCACTGGTGAAAGTGCTGCTGTATCGCCTGACCGGCCAGCCCGACATCATGGTCGGCACGCCGGTCGCCAACCGGGACGACCAGGCCGTGGCCCGCGTCGTCGGCTTCCTCGCCGACACCATCGCGCTGCGCGACACGCTGCAGCCGCAGGCTGGTTTCGCCGCCGCATTGGACATGGTCAGTGACACCGTGACCGCTGCACTGTCGCACAAGCTGCCGTTCGACGCCGTGGTCGCCCTCGCCGGCGGCACCCGGGACGCATCGCGCTCGCCGCTGTTCGACGTGATGGTGACGCTGGCCACCCCAGCCGCGCCCCTGGTGCTGGGCGACATCACCGCGACGCCGATCGCCTGCGACGACCCCGGCGCGCAGTTCGACCTGACATTCCGCTTCACCGACGGCGACGACGACCTGGCGCTGGAAATCGTCTACGCCACCTCCCTGTTCACGCCCGCCACGATCGAGCGGATGGCGGCACAACTAGCCCGCCTCGCCGTCGCCGCCGCGGACGATCCGCAAGCGCCGATCGCATCGCTGCCGTTGCTGGATGCGGCGGAAGCCCGCCTGGTCCTGCACGACTTTGCCGAATGCAGGCTCGACTTCGGCCCGCCCACCAGCCTGGTGGCGATGTTTGAGGCACAGGTCGATCGCACCCCCAACCGCATCGCCGTGGCCTGCGGCGATGACAGCCTGACCTACCAAGCCCTCGATCAGGCAGCGAACGCACTCGCCGCCGACCTGCTGGCACGCGGCCTCGCCCCCGAGGAATCGGTCGGCCTCGCCTTTCCCGCCTCACGCCAATGCATCGTCGGCATGCTCGGTATCCTCAAGGCCGGAGGCGCCTACGTGCCGGTCGATCCGGCACAGCCCGCCGAACGGCTGCGCGGCCTGATCGCCGAGGCCGGATGCCGCTTCGTGGTCGCCGAACGGGCAGGGGCCTTCGCGCCTGACTCCGTCGTCACCCTGCCGCGGTCGCCGCTCCCGGTTCGCCCGGACATCGCCATCGCCGCCGACAGCCTCGCCTACGTGATCTTCACCTCGGGCTCGACCGGACGGCCGAAAGGCGTGATGGTCGAGCACCGTGCGGTGTTCAACCTCGTGCATGGTATCTGGCGGGCGGTGTTCGCCCCGCTCGAAGGCGCGGTCCCGCTACAGGTGGCGCAACTCGCCGCGCCGGTGTTCGACGCCTCGGTGCAGCAGATTTTTCCCACGCTCCTCGCCGGCCACACCCTGCACCCCGTCCCCCCGGAACTGCGCCGCGATGGCCGAGCGCTGCTGCGCCTGCTGGCGGACCGCCGCATCGCCGTCGCCGACGGCACTCCAACCCTGTTCGACCTGTTGCTCGACGCCGGCTGGGAAACCGCCCCGCTCGGTGCCCTGCGTCACCTGGTGATCGGGGGCGAGGCGCTGCGCGGCCCGCTGGTGCGCCGGCTGCGCGCCAACCCGACACTGGGCCGGCTTGTCATCACCAACGCCTACGGCCCGACCGAATGCACCGTCGATGCCACGCTCCACCAACTGCCCCCCGGCGCCGCGGTCCCGGACATCGTCCCGATCGGCCGCCCGCTGCCCAACATCCAGGCCCTTGTCCTGGACCCGGCCGGCGCCGCCGTGCCCATCGGCGTCCCGGGCGAACTCTATCTCGGCGGCCCGAACCTCGCCCGAGGCTATCTCGGCGCCACACCTGCCGACGCCGCTCGGTTCGTGCCCCATCCGTCACGGTCGGGCGAACGCCTCTATCGCACCGGCGACCGTGCCTGCTGGTCCGAGGACGGCGCATTGCGCTACCTGGGCCGCGACGACGGCCAACTGAAAATCCGCGGCCACCGCATCGAACCCGGCGAGGTGGAGGCTGCTCTGCTGACCGTCCCCGGCGTTCGCCAGGCGGCAGCGGTGGCACATGGCACCGGCGCCGCCGCGGTCCTGCTGGCGTGGCTGGCCGCCGATGACCCGGTGGACCCCGTTCGGTTGCGCCACCAGCTTGCCGAAACCCTGCCCGACTGGATGATCCCCGGCCTGGTACGCACACTGCCGGCCCTGCCGCAAACCGGCGGCGGCAAGATCGACCGCCAGGCCCTGGCCGCAATGCCGGTCGGTGAGGAAGCCACGCCGCACGAACCACCCCAGAACGAGCTGGAAACCAAGGTCGCGGCGATCTGGCGCACCATCCTGGGCCGCCAGGACATCGGCCGCTGGCAGAATTTCTTCGCCATCGGCGGCCACAGCCTCGGTGTCCTGCGGGTGCTCGCCCGCGTCGAGGCCACGCTCGGCGTCGCGCTCCCGGTCCAGGCGTTCTACAGAACACCCACGATCGCCGATCTGGCAATGCAGATCGAAACCGCGGGCAAGGACGGCGACATCACGCCGCCGCTGGCGCGTGTGCCACAGGCGGAGACCTACCCGCTGTCCCCCGCGCAACACCGCCTATGGGTGATCGCGGAACTGCGTCCAGACTCCGTCGGCTACGCCATGCCCGCTTCGTTCCTGCTGCAAGGCCCCCTGGACACCGATGCCCTGACCCAGGCGGTCACCGCCTTGCTGTCACGCCACGATGCGCTGCGTTCGGTCTTCACCATGGTCGCCGGCGAACCGATGCAGCGCGTGCTGCCGCCCGGACCCGTGACCCTGCCGCCCGAACCCGTCGCCGACCTGACCGCCGCCGCCGCGATCGTCGCCACCGAGACAACGCGTCCCTTCGATCTGGAAGCCGCCCCGCCCCTGCGCATCCGCCTGCTCCAGGCCGGATCGGACCGCCACGTCCTGCTGATCAACCTGCACCACATCATCTGCGACGGCCTGTCGCTGACGATCATGGCGCGCGAACTGGCGCGGCTGTACGACGCCTTCACCCAGGGCCAGGCGGACCCGCTGCCACCGCTTCAACTGCAATATCACGACGCGGTTTCCGCCATGGCATCAAGACGCCACGGTGCGGCGGCCAACACCGCCCGAGACTGGTGGCTGGCGCAATTCGCCACCCTGCCGCCGCCGCTGCCGTTGCCCACCGACCACCCGCGCGCCGACCATCCCGCCGGCCCCGGCGCCGCGGCAACGCTGTCACTCGACACCAGCACGGCCGACGCATTGCGCGCCCTGGCCCGCGACCAGGGCACCACCCTGTTCACCCTGGTGCTGGCGCTGGTCGCCCGCCTGCTGCACCAGACCACTGGCGCGGACGACATGGTGATCGGCATCCCCGTCGCCGGCCGCTTCCACCCCGACCTGGAATCCCAGGTCGGCCTCTACGCCGAGACCTGCCCCCTCCGCCTCTCCGTCCGGACCAATGAATCACTGCCGCCGCTGCTGGCACGCGTCGCCGCGACGCTGCAAGGCGCATTGGTGCACGACACCTTCGGCCTCGACCAACTGATGGAGGCGTTAGACCCGCCGCCCCAGCCCGGCCGTTCGCCGCTGTTCGACGTCATGGTCGCCTGGCAGGTCGCGCAACCGGTGGCCTTCCAGCCGCACGGCATCGCCGTCAGCCCGTTCGAGACGCCCGTCGCCGGCGCCCAGTTCGACCTGTGCTTCAGTTTCCTCGACCACGCGGATGGGCTGGACCTGACCCTGGTCTACCGCACCGACCTCTATCGCCCGCAGACCGCCGCTGACCTGGCGGCCGCATTCGGACAACTGGCCCGCACCGCCACGCCCAAATCCACCGTCGAACGGCTGCGCCGCCTGTGGCAGGACGTCCTCGGCCGCACCGACATCGGCGACACCGAACACTTCGTCGAGGCCGGCGGCCACAGCCTCAAGGCTGCTCGTCTCGTCGCCCGCATCCACGCCGAATTCGGCCGCGGCCTCCGCCTGCGGGACGTATTCGCCAACCCGACCCTCCAAGCCCAGGCCAGGTTGATCGACGGCGCCGCACCCGCCGCCGAACCCTCACCGCCCGCGTCCGCCCCGGAAACCACAAGCGAGCTGCTGGTACCCGCCTCCGCCGGACAGCGCCGCCTATGGGTCCTGGCGCAGCTTGCCAGCGACCCGGCGGTCTATGCCATCAACGCCACGCTCGACCTGGAAGGCCCACTCGATGTGCCGGCCCTGACCCGAACCATCGACCAACTGGTGGTTCGGCATGAGGTCCTTCGCACCCGGCTGGTCACCGACCCGACAATGGCGGTGCGGCAACGCATCCTGCCCGCCGCGACCAGCGGCATCACGCTGGAGATCGCCACCGCGGACGCCGGGCCGCTGGCGCTCGATGCCGGTCCGTTGTTCCGAACCCGCCTGACCCCGATCGCCCCGAACCACCACAGGCTGGAGATCGTGCTGCACCACGCGATCGGCGACGGCTGGTCGATCGGCGTGCTGTCCCGC
>DATAZJ010000541.1:0-5947 GCA_036272115.1 Rhodopila sp.
CTGGCCGAACCGCTTGAGCAACCCGACGAACCGGCGGCGCCGCGGCCGCCGTACGCGGCCTTGTTCCGCCAACCGCATCTGAGTCGCACGCTGTTGCTGTCGATGATCTCGATTACCGGCACCGTCGGTTTCTACGGCTTCATGTCCTGGGTGCCGACCCTGCTGTTCGAGCGTGGCTTCTCGGTGGTGAAGTCGCTGACCTTCGTCAGTGTCATGTCGGTTTGCAATCCGCTGGGCGCGCTGCTGGCGGCCGACCTGATGGAGCGGTTCGAGCGCAAATGGTTCAATACCGCCGCCTGCTTCATGGTGGTGGTCTGCGGCCTGGCCTATGGCTTCAGCAGCAATCCGACCTGGATCATGGTGTTCGGCGCCCTGATGGTGATCGGCCTGCAGGCCGGCGCGACCGGCAGCTATATCTACTCGTCGGAGTTGTTTTCCACCGACGTGCGCTCCCTGGGCACCGGGTTCACCTATGGCACCGGACGGCTGGCCAACGTGGCGGGCCCGTTCATCGTCGCCGCGGTCTATGCCGGGATAGGCTATGAGGCAGTCTTCGCCTTCGTCGCCGGCTGCTACGTCCTGCGCGGCCTGGGTTACGCGGTCTACGGGCCACGCACGACCGGGCGGTCGCTGGAGGAGGTCAACCAATCCGTGGTGCCGGCCAGGCGGCAGGTCGTCTAACCGCCGGGGACATCCTTGGTCAGATGCGCCGGATAGTTGACGTCATGGCGGCCGGCCATGATCTTCTCCTCGTCCTCCATCCGGTCGTCGTCATGCGCCTGGCTGCGCTTTGCTCTGTCGGACGCCGAAGCCTTCTTGTCGTGAGCCGAGTCGGACATCTTCACTCTCCCGGTGCGGGCGCCGATGGGGCGCGGGAACGATCGCCGGTTGTCGCCTGGCCCCGTGCAGGCCGTGCTACGGGAAAGCTAGTCCCCGATTTGCGCATCGCACAAGAACAATCTGGATGAGATCGCTACCAGCCAAATAAAGCCATCCGGGCCGCGTTAGCGAATAATTAACCTCGGCGTGATAGAAGCGCCCGATGCCCAGCGAGCAGGAGGTGTTCGAAACGACCGCAAGAAATTGCCATCACTGCACAATCCGCCATTGTCATGCGCCATTGTCCACCGAGAGGGGGGCTGTCGAGACGCGACGTTGCCCGCTAACGTTCCGCCCCGTCCAACCCCTTCGTGAGGCAATACAATGCGGCGACTCCGGAACAGGATCGGGTATGCCGTCATCGGCCTGACGCTGCTGGCCAGTGGCTGCAAGAAGTCCAACCAGTACGTGCCGCCGCCGCCGCCGAAAGTTTCGGTCGCCACGCCGCTCTCGGAGAAGATCACCCACTACCTGGAAGCCACCGGCAACACCGCGGCTGTCGCCTCGGTCGATCTCGTTGCTCGGGTGCAAGGATTTGTCCAGGGCATCAGCTATACCGACGGGGCGAAGGTGAAGACCGGCGACATCCTGTTCACCATCGAGCCGCTGCCCTACCAGGCGAAACTGCAACAGGCGCAGGCAGCCGAGGCAGCGTCACAGGCGACGCTGGTCGATGCTCAGGCGAATTTCCTCCGTAATGAAAGCCTGCAGAAGAATTCGGTGGCGTCGGTGCAGAACCTGGATGATGCCAGGGCCACGCGGGACAACGCGCAGGCGAGCGTGGCACAGGCGCATGCCAATACCCAGTTGGCGGCGATCAACTACAGCTATACGCGGGTGCTGGCGCCGTTCGCCGGGCGGGTGTCGGCGCACCTGGTGTCGATCGGCGACCTGGTGGGGACTTCGCCCACCAAGCTGGCGACCATCGTGCAGATGCAGCCGATGTACGTCACCTTCAACGTCAGCGAGCAGGAGGTGCAGCGCATCAGGGCCAACGCGTTGAAAAGCGGCCGCAAGCTGGAGGCGATCCAGTCGATCCCGGTGGAGATCGGCTTGCAGGGGGAAACCGGGTATCCGCATCGCGGCCACATGGATTACGTCGCGCCGATGGTCGATCCTTCCACCGGGACGCTGGCGGCGCGCGGGGTGCTGGCCAACACCGATGACGTGCTGCTGCCGGGGTATTTCGCTCGTGTCCGGGTGCCGCTGGAAACCGATGTCAGCGCGCTGCTGGTGCCTGACGCGGCGCTGGGCGCCGACCAGGGCGGCCGCTATGTGCTGGTGGTCAACAAAAATCATGTGGTGGAGCAGAAGCATGTGACCACCGGGCCGGAGCAGGGGACGTTCCGGGTGATCGAAACCGGACTGACGCCGGACGACAGCGTGATCGTCGATGGGCTGCAGCGCGCGGTGCCGGGTGAAAAGGTCGATCCGGCCACCGTCAGGCTGATGGATGTGTCGCAATGATCGCGAAGTTCTTCATCGAGCGGCCGGTCCTCGCCAATGTGCTGGCGATCCTGTTCGTCCTGCTGGGCGGGGTGTCGCTGTTCAACCTGCCGATCGCGCAGTTGCCGGACGTGGTGCCGCCGACGGTGCAGGTGACCACGCGCTATCCCGGGGCCAGCGCCACGGACATCATGAACACCGTCGCGCTGCCGATCGAGCAGCAGGTCAACGGCGTCCAGGGCATGCTGTATATGCAGTCCACCAGCGCCAGCGACGGCAGCTATTCGCTGACCGTGACGTTTGCCATCGGCACCGACCTGAATTTCGCCCAGGTGCTGGTGCAGAACCGGGTCGCCAGCGCGATGGCGTCGCTGCCGCAGGCGGTGCAGGCGCAGGGCGTCGTGGTGCAGCAGAAATCGACGGCGATCCTTGGGATCGTTACGCTGACGGCGTCCGCGGGGCAATATGACGGGCTGTACCTCAGCAACTACGCGGCCATCAACCTGCAGCAGGCGATGGCTCGATTGCCCGGCGTGGGCAACGTGACGGTGTTCGGGGCCGGGCAGTATGCGATGCGGATCTGGCTGGATCCGCGGCTGATGCAATCCAGGGGGCTGACGGTCAGCGACGTGACCCAGGCGTTGCAGCAGCAGAGCGCCCAGGTGACGGCGGGGCAGATCGGCGCGCCGCCGGCCAAGGGGCAGGATTTCCAGTACACGCTGAATGTCGCCGGGCGGCTGACCGACGTGACGCAGTTCGAGAACATCATCGTCAAGACCGGCGCCGATGGGGCGGTGACCCGGGTGCGGGATATCGGCCACGTGGAGCTCGGGGCGCAGACCTATTCGCAGGCGTTCACCTCCAACGGCAAGCCTGCGGCGGGGATGGCGGTATTCCAGTCGCCCGGCGCCAATGCGCTGACGGTGATGAAGGAAGTGCGCGCCAGGATGGCGGCGCTGTCGCGTGCCTTCCCGCAAGGGATGCAATACGACATTCCATTCGACACCACGCGGTTCGTTTCGGCCTCGGTGGATGAGGTCTACAAGACGCTGATCGAGGCCGGCGTGCTGGTGCTGATCGTCATCCTGGTGTTCCTGCAGGATATTCGGGCGACCCTGGTGCCGGCGACGACGGTGCCGGTGACGATTATCGGCGCGTTCGCGGCGATGGCGGCGCTGGGGTTCACCATCAACCTGTCCACCTTGTTCGCGATCGTGCTGGCGATCGGCATCGTGGTGGATGACGCGATCGTCGTCGTGGAAGGCGCCGCCCACTACGTCGAGGCCGGGCTGAGCGGGCATGACGCGGCCATCAAGGCGATGCGGGACCTGTTCGGGCCGATCATCGGCATCACCCTGGTGCTGATGTCGGTGTTCATTCCGGCGGCGTTCCTGCCGGGGTTGACGGGCAGGCTGTATGCCCAGTTCGCGCTGGTGATCGCCGCCACGGCGCTGATCAGTGCGATCAACGCGGCGACGTTGAAGCCGACGCAGTGCGCGTTGTGGCTGCGGCCGACCGTCCCGATGGAGAAACGGAACTGGTTCTATCGCGGTTTCAACCGGGGGTACGGGCGGGTGGAGGCGTGGTACGTGCGGCTGATCGGGTCGATGACCCGGTATGCCGGGGTCATGGTGGTTCTGGCACTGTTGGTGATGGCCGGCGGCATTTGGGGATTGGGGCGGTTGCCGACGGGGTTTTTGCCGCTGGAGGACCAGGGGTATTTCCTGATCTCGGTGCAGTTACCGGACAGCGCATCGCTGAGCCGGACGCAGGCGGTGATGGCGAAGGTGCAGAAGGCAGTCGGTCGCGTGGCGGGCGTGCAGGATGTGGTGTGTATCTCCGGCATTTCGGTGCTGGACAACAGCGCGTCGCTGTCCAATGCCGGGGTTGCCTATGTGGTGCTGAAGGATTGGAGCCAGCGGACCGCCGCCAGCCAGGGGCTGTTGGGGATGTTCCAGGCGCTGAGCAAGGCCGTGGCGCCGATCGAGGACGCGACGACCCTGGTCGTGCCGCCGCCGGCGATCCAGGGGATCGGCAATTCTGGCGGGTTCTCCATGCAGGTGGAACTGCGGGACGGGAGCGGCGACTTTGAGAAGTTGCAGTCCCTGACACGGACGATCGTCGGGAATGCGCGTAGTCAGTCGGGGCTGGCGCGGTTGAACTCGACCATACGGGCGGATGTGCCGCAGATGCGGGTGACGGTGGATCGGACGAAGGCGGAGGCGTTGCAGATCTCGGTCGGGCAGGTGTTCCAGACGCTGGCGACCTATGTCGGGTCGAGTTTTGTGGGGCAGATCAACAAGTTCGGGCTGACGTTCCAGGTTTATGCGCAGGCGGAGGCGTCGGCTCGGGTGACCGCGGCGGATATCGAGGCGCTGCCGGTGCGAGCGGGGAATGGCACGATGGTGCCGCTGGGGACGGTGGCCGAGGTGACCCCGGATACCGGGCCGGCACTGGTGCAACTGTATAACCTGTATCCGTCGGCGACGATTATCGGGTCGCCGGCGGCGGGGTTCAGTTCGGGCGAGGCGCTGGACCTGATGGATCAGATCGCGCAGCGCGACCTGCCGGCGGGTTCGGCCTCGGAATGGACGGCGATGTCGTATCAGGAGAAAGCCGTCGGCAACCAGATGTATATCGTGTTCGCACTGGCTATACTGTTGGTTTACCTAGTGCTGGCGGGACAGTACGAGAGCTGGCTGGCGCCGGTTTCGGTGGTTCTGGCGGTGCCGCTGGCGTTGCTGGGGCCGGTGCTGGCTTTGACGGGTCTGGGCGTCGACAACAATTTGTACACGCAGATCGGTTTGATGCTGCTGATCGCGCTGGGGGCGAAGAACGCGATCCTGATAGTGGAGGTGGCTCGGGAGCGGCGGGTGTTGCACGGTCTTTCCATCGTTGACGCGGCGATCGGGGCGGCGCAGGCACGGTTGCGGCCGATTTTGATGACGTCTTTCGCGTTCATCCTGGGGGTGGTGCCGCTGGTGCTGGCCACCGGGGCCGGGGCGAATGCTCGGAAATCGATCGGGATCTCGGTTTCGACCGGGATGCTGGCCTCCACCTGCCTGGCGGTGGTTTTCGTGCCTTGTTTCTTCGTGATTATGCAAGGGTTTGAGGAGTGGTTGCGGCCGCGGAAGGTGTCGGCGGTGACGGACCTGGCTTGATCAGGCGGGGACGGTGGGCCTGGGGGTTTGGTGCGCGGCGGTCAGGATGGCGCCGTTGATGGCGTGTTTTTGCGGTTCCGGGATGGATTTGCGGTAGGCGGCGATCTGCGTTCGGCTTTGCTGGATCAGGGCTTCGACCTCGGCGTCCGGGATGTCTTCGATCGGTTCGGCGGTGGGTTCGGCATTCGGCTGCGGCGGGTCGGCGGCGAGGCGTTTGGCGAGGGCGCTTTCGTTCTGCTGGCAGGTGCGGGCGAGGCCGTTGGCGTTGCGGATGTACAGCAGCCGAATGTCGGGCGGCATGTCGGCGCCCTTGGCGGCGGCCATGAGTTCCATCGAGGTGAAACTGAGGGCGATGATGCGCATGGCGTTGATCATCTCCGACCTTGTGCGGGCGCCGTAGGAGTCCAGTGTTTCAAGGACTTCCTGCCGAGCGAGGTCGAAATCGGAGGTGAGGGGGAGGA
>DATAZJ010000542.1:0-3706 GCA_036272115.1 Rhodopila sp.
TACCCGGTTCCAGCCCGTTTTCCGTTTTCCCTTAAAAATCGCCTGGCCTTGACGCCCCATTCCTTTTCCCGCGACTTCCAGGGTCGCGATCCACGCCGAAGCCTTTGATCCCGACAATCGGGTCTGAGCGATGTCGTCCAATTTGATCGGACCCTCGGCCTCGCGCGCACAGGCATGCCGGTTCCCGGTACTGGAAGAACGCCCCCGTCTGCTGCGCGTCCAGGCGGTACCATGTCAGCATTACAGTCCGGCGTGAACATCGGCATCACAGCGTCCAGCCATATGCCTCCGGAAATTGAGCGCACAACCCAACGATATATTCGGCCCGTCCCCGGTGCCATGAAACAGCACCCCTCCGTGGCCCCCCGTGGTTCTCCGGCTTCCTCCGTGTATAAAAATGGAGGAAGAGTGAACAAACACAAGATTTCCGCCCTAGTAAAGCGGGACACAGCGCCGACGAACCAAACCGCGTGGCATAGCCCAACAGAACGCACCCTCCCGCAGCCCGTCAGTGACACGAATAGCTTGCCCCTTGGTTGCCGCCCCAGGGTGGAAACGGCCAGAATCGCCGCCCCGTCCAAGCGCCTGCAAGTCACACTCCTCGCGACAACCGATCAAGGCAGAGGCAGCAGCCGCTTTTGCTGAAAAACCCTGAACCATTTGCGGAACATGGCTTCCGTGTCCATCACCTCATGAAAGCCGGCCTGCTGGATCTTGACGGTTGAAACGATCGCCGGCGGTCCCGGTTCGGTATGACCGTAGCGCATCTGATAGTCGGCGTACTCCAGCGACAGGCCGACGAATGCCGCCAGGGCAGGGGATTCCAGCCCAAAGCGCTCGCGCGCCCGATCCCAATCGCCACGCCCCAGCGATTGCAGCAGGAACGGCTCATCCGCACCGGGCCGCATGCCCACTGCCTCGGCAATGGCGGGCCAGATATTCGGCCAGGTGAAGACATCGCCGTTGGTGACATTGAACGTCTCATTCACCGCGGCCGGCGCCTCGCCCGCCCAGGCGATGGCGCGCGCCAGCAGGTCGGCATCCACCGCCTGGCTGACCCGTTCGGCACCGCCCGGATAGGGCAGGATGGGTCCTCTTTCCCGCATCACCGCAGCATGCGCGCCCAGCGCCGGGATCAGGTTCATCGCACCGCCGATCGCCTCGCCAACGACCAGTACCGGGCGCAGGATGCTGAAATGCCAGTCGCGCCCCGCCTGGGCGGCACGCAGATAATCCTCCTGCGCCCAGTAGAAATTCGGCTGCTCACGCATCTCGGAGCGGCCCTCGCGCGCCGGCACCGCCAGCGGCCGGACATGGACGCCATAGGCCTTCGTCCCCTGCAGCAACGTCACATGCCGCAGCCCCGGCGCGGCGGCCATCAGCGGACCCAGCAGGTTGCGCAGCATCCTCGCGTTGGTGTCGATCTGCCGGTCGTCACGCCAGCCCTCCACCAGCCCGGGCAACTCGAACAGTGCGGCATAGACCAGGTGAGTGACGTCGCGCAGCGCCGCCGCGCCGGTTCGGCAGGCCGCAGCATCGGTCAGGTCCAACGGGATGTGCCGCGCGACAGCCCCAACGCCGATTTCAGGCGGCTTGCGGCGCGACAGGGCGATCACTTCGGTATCCGGTGCGTGAACGAAGTGCTTGAGCGCGGCGTACCCCACGAGCCCGGCCGCACCTGCCACCAGCACCGTCTTCGACGTCATGCACCATCCTCCAGCGAAGAAGGTATCACCACTTCCCGCCGGACGCGATTCGCCGTTTTACCCGCCCGTCGAGGCCCGCTCCGCCGGTCGTTCCGGCACGGCATCCCCCGCGTTCTCCCGCACGGCATCCCCCGCGTTCCCCCGCACGACATCCCCCGCGTGCCCCCGCACGGCATCCCCCGCGTTCCCCCGCATGGCATCCCCTGCGTTCCCCCGCATGGCATCCCCTGCGTGCCTTCGCACGACCTCATGCACGAAACCAAGCTTCGCCACCACCGCAGGCGACAGCACGAACGGATACAGATCCGGGTTGCCCATCGCTCGGTTCAGGCTGTTCATCGCGAAGGTCAGTGGCAGCCATGCGCCCATGATGTCCGTTATGGCGGCGGTGTTGTACGGATCCAGTTCGATCACCGCCGACAGCGTCTCGTCGCCGGAGATGCGCGGCTGGATCTTGATCCCGAACGCCCGTGCCATCTCCAGCGTATCGACGATATGTAAATAGTGCGCCCAGGTTTCCGCCCAGTCCTCCCATGGATGCATGCTGGCATAGCGGCTGATATAATGGTCCTGCCAGTCGGCCGGCGGCCCATCCTGGTAGTACGCCTGCAACGCGGCCGCATAATCCAGCGAGTCGTCGCCGAACACCGTTCGGCAATCGTCCAGCCGGCCACCGTCGCGGATCAGCACGTCCCAGAAATAATGCCCGACCTCATGGCGGAAATGCCCGAGCAGGGATCGGTAGGGCTCATGCATCTCGGTGCGCCGGCGCTCGCGTTCGGCGTCGTCGGCTTCGGCAAGGGCGATGGTGATCAGTCCGTTGTCGTGGCCGGTCATCACCTTGGGTGTCGCCCCGCCCGCTGCATCGGCATCCGGCGTATCCGCCAGGAAATCGAACGCCAGCCCATGTTCGGGGTCGTCGATACGGTTCGCCAGCGGCAACCCCAGGCGCAGCAGCGCGTAAAACAGGGTGTGCTTCGCCAGTTCCAGACGTTGCCAGTGTTCCAGGTTCAGCGGCACCGACAGGTCCGGGATGGTATGATTATGGCGGCAGGCGAGGCACAGCGTATCGGCGCCGTCGGCATGCACCATCCAGTTGCACGCGCCGTATTGGGCATTGTCGCAGTACCGCATCGCCCGTTCCGGCGCAGCCAGCGGGCGAAACACGTCGCCATCCGGCTCGAGCGCCGAAAGCGTCATGCCCTCCGGCAGATAGCCGAGTTCATGGCCGCATGATTCGCAGCGTGTGTTCTCGAAATACAGCAGATGCCCGCAACTCTGGCACTTGAACAGCTTCATGCCCGCGTCCTCCTCGGCGTTTGGCGCAGATGAAGCGTGGGGCCGCGCTGATCGTTCCCTTTGCGGGCGATCACGTCCTCGCTTGAGGCAGGTGCCACGCGCCCCGCTTCGGCACCGCCAAACCCAGGTTTTCGCGCAACGTCGTGCCGGTGTATTCCGTGCGATACAGGCCGCGCCGCTGCAGTTCCGGCACCACGAACCGAACAAAGTCCTCGAAGCTGCCAGGCATATGCGTGCCCGCCACCACGAAACCGTCGCACGCCCGTTCGGTGAACCACTGTTCCAGCCGGTCGGCCATGTCCTTGCCGCTGCCGACGATCGCCTCCCGCGGGCGCCCGCGACGGGTGATCTCCAGGAAGTCGCGCACCGTCGGATCGCGCCCGCTCAGCCGCATCACCCGGTCGCGCATCGCCTGCATCCCCGACATCCCCGCCAGTTCGTCCGCGGTGAACGCCTCATCCATACCCTTCTTCTTGAAATCGAAGTTCAGCGCCTCCGACAGCAGCGACAGGCCATCGACCTCCTTGTACAGCGAGTCGATCACCGCCATCTTGTCCTCGGCCTCGGCCCGTGTTTCGGCAACCACCGGATAGGCGATCGTATTGATCGTTGTCAGGTCGGGATCGCGGCCGAGGCGGGCAATCTCGGCCTTGAAATCGGCGTATTGACGTTTGCCATCCTCAAAATCCGGATAGGCAACG
>DATAZJ010000543.1:0-1812 GCA_036272115.1 Rhodopila sp.
ACATGATGGGGTGTACGTGCTCGAAATGTCCTCCTACATGTTGGAGCGACTCGCGAGCATACGGTTTGATGCAGCGACTATGCTCAACCCCAGTGCCGACCACATCGATCGTCATGGCGACATGGCCGGATACGCCCTGGCAAAACGAGCGATTTTTGATCGGCAGGTCAGCGGTGATCTGGCGGTGGTCGGCGTCGACGATCCCGGTGCCCGGGACATGGCGGCGTGGCTGGAGACCCAGCCGGCCCATGTCGTGCGGGTATCCAGCTCCGAGGTGCCGTTGGCATCGGGTCCGGCGCTTCCAGGCGCGCACAACGCGCAGAATGCAGCGGCCGCAACCGCGGTGGCGAGGTTCCTCGGTGTCCCGGACGACATCATCGCGGCCGGATTGCGGACCTATCCCGGCCTGCCGCATCGCCAGCAGCGTATCGTGACCATCGACGGGGTGACCTTCATCAACGATAGCAAGGCGACCAATGCCGACTCGTCGGCGGTGGCGCTGGTCTGCTACGACCGTGTTATCTGGATCGCTGGGGGCATGGCCAAGGAAGGCGGGATCGAGCCGCTGGCGCCATTGTTCCCGCGTATCGCCCGAGCGCTGCTGATCGGTCGGGATGCACCGGAATTCGCGGCAACGCTGACCCGCTACGGTGTGCCCTTCGACATCGTCGGCACCCTGGAAGCGGCCGTCCCCGCCGCCTTCGCTGCCGCTATGGCGGAAAATGCGCCCGTCGTCCTGCTGTCGCCGGCTTGCGCCAGTTGGGACCAGTTCACCGGCTACGACCAGCGCGGCGACCGATTCGCCGCACTGGTCCGTGGCCTGCAAGCGGGAGGCACCTGATGCCGACCTTGTCGCGCGCGGATAACTCGTTGCTGGGCCGTTGGTGGTGGAGTGTCGATCGCTGGACGCTGGGTGCGATCGGTACGTTGATCGGCTTCGGCTACATCATGATGCTCGCCGCCAGTCCCGCTGTCGCCGAACGCATCGGCGCGTCGCGGGATACGTTCATCCTGAAGCAGGTGTTTTTCCTGGCGCTCGCCGGGCTGATCGTCGTCCTGGTGTCGCTGCTGTCACCGCGTGACATAAAGCGGCTCGCCATTGCGGGCTGCGTGATCGCGCTGGCGCTGACTGCGGCGACCATGGTGGTCGGGGTCGAAATCAAGGGTGCGCGGCGGTGGATCTCGCTTCCGGGCATGACGGTCCAGCCGAGTGAGTTCCTCAAACCGTGCTTCGCGATCGTCGCTGCCTGGCTGCTGAGCGAGGGCAAGAAATCGCCGCGCTTCCCCGGCACGATCCTCGCCTGTCTGCTTTTCGTGGTGATCCTGCTGCTGCTGAAGTCGCAGCCGGATATTGGCATGCTGGTCGTGGTGACGGCGGTGTTCCTGACCCAGCTCTACATCAACGGCCTGCCGCTGGTGCTGGTCGGCGTGGCACTGGGCATGTTCGGCAGCGGCGGCGTGCTGGCTTACTGGATGTTCCCGCATGTCCAAAGCCGCTGGACTCGATTCTGGGATGGTACTGGCGACAACTATCAGGTCACCACCGCGCTGGAGGCGTTCGGCAATGGCGGTCTGCTGGGCCGCGGACCGGGCGAGGGACGTGTGAAGGACATCCTGCCCGATGCCCACGCCGACTTCGTCTTCGCCGTGGCGGGTGAGGAATTCGGCATGATCATCTGTGTCGTCATCCTGGCCGTCTTCGGCTTCATCGTGCTGCGCGGTCTGCTGCGGCTGCTGCGGGAACAGGACCTGTTCATCGTGCTGTCATGCACTGGGCTGGTCACCGGCTTCGGGT
This sequence comes from Rhodopila sp., assembly GCA_036272115.1. Lineage (GTDB taxonomy): Bacteria > Pseudomonadota > Alphaproteobacteria > Acetobacterales > Acetobacteraceae > Rhodopila. The sequence continues at coordinate 1,796 of DATAZJ010000543.1, forward strand.
TGCAGGCATTCGTCAAC
>DATAZJ010000544.1:0-5499 GCA_036272115.1 Rhodopila sp.
TCGCCGAGTCCGACTGGGTCATGATCGAACCGGGTGACGCCCAGTTCCTGTGGCAGGTGCCGACACTGGCACGCCTGGGCCATCTGCTGCTCTGGCGGGATACGCGCACGACGTGGGGGTTCGACTACTGGGCTTATCTGGGCATCACGCTGGTTTTGCTGGGGATCGCCGGCGGCTGGGCCAGCCTGACGGGAAGAATGGGCCGAATGCGGCGAGAGTTGGCCCTCGCGACCTGCACTTGTTTCGTGGTCTGCCTGTTTCTCTACAATCCCGTGGTGCGCGATATCCTGTTTCTATTCTTCATGCTGGCCATTCTGGTGGGGCTGGGATGCGAGCAACTGGAACGCAATGACCGCTGGGCCGGGCGCGTCATGCTGATCGCAACGGCTCTGGTCTTTGTCGACATCGGCAGCACCTCGGTTCAGCCGGTGGCCCGCAACGACAAGGGCTTTGCCATCGAAGCCGGCCAGATGCTTGAGAAGCATGCCGCGAATGAGCGCATGATCGAGATGGACCTCGACGGCAAGGGCGAACTCAGCGTCGATATGGGACCCGACGGAGAACCGGTCTATTACGATGCCATGGTCCAGCGGATCGCCGGCAATCATAACATGGCGGCGACGCGTGTTCACAACTATGTCGTGGCGGCGGCGAAGCTGGCCGAGACCGACTTGCGGCGTGACGGCAGGCTGGCTCCTGAAACACGTAGCCTTCTGGAACTGCTGAACGTCACGCGGATCGTGTGCCAGAGTCCGATCGCCTCGGGATGCCCTGCGGCGTTCAGTGGCACGACGCGGGAGGATGGCCTCGGCGATACCCTGAAGCTCGATGGATTTCCGGTGCTGTTCAGCCGGAAACTGGTCGAACTGCCGCCTGGGCCGACCCTGGACAAGCCTATGCTGTGGCCGGGAAATTTCGAATCTCCGGAATCGGCCCCCAGGATTGCCAGGATTGATCAGTTCCTGCGGCAGTTTGTCGGCGTGGAGCATCCGCGGGCGGAAACGCGGACAGGCGATGCCATCGCGGTGCGGAGCCTCTCCGGATTACCGGATCACGTGCCCGAGACCCTGGACTGGAAGCCAGCGCTTACCTTTTATCGGGTCGGACTGCAGCGGGTCGATCTCCGCATCGAGAGCAACGCGGCCGGCTATGCCCAGATCGCGCATCCCTGGTTTCCGGCGACCGAGATCCTGATCGATGGGCGATTCGTTACCCCGATCCAGGGTGCCATCGATCTCCTGGTCGTTCCGATTCATCCGGGGCGGAATGACATCCTGATACGACCCGGCACGACGCCGATCCGGCGGCTCTCCGGATGGGTATCGCTTGCGGGCCTTCTGGTGGCGGCGGGGACGACGACCTGCTTATGGCGTGTGCGGCGACCCCGAGGCGGTGCAAGCGCCCCTTGCTGATGCGATGAAGGCCCGGATCAGGGCCGGGTCCTTGACGCCCTTGCTGCTTTCCACGCCGGAGGAGACGTCGACCGCCTGCGCCCCGGATTCGTGGATGGCCGTTGCGACATTGTCCGGCGTCAGTCCGCCTGCCAGCATCCAGGGTGCCACGGCCGTCCAGTCCCGCAGGATGCGCCAGTCGAATGACGTTGCGTTGCCGCCCGGTCGAGTGGCGCCCTCCGGCGCCTTGGCCTCCAGCAGCAGGCGATCAGCGCCGCCCGGGTCGGAGGGAAGATCGGCCGGCCCGGCGACCCCGACCGCGCGCCATACCGGCAGGCCGAAACGAACACGAATCGCCGGCAGGTCATCTAGCGCGTCGTAGATCTGCAGGGCGTCCAGCCGCACCACGTCCAGCACGCGGGCGATCGCCGCGATGTCGGGCTGCACGAACAATCCGACCCGAGGCGGCCCGCCGGCGATCCGAGCCGACAGGGCGGCGGCGGTTTCCGGCGTCACATAGCGCGGGGAGGGGGGGAAGAACACGAATCCCACCCAGTCGGCCCCCGCCTCGACGGCCGTGTCGAACGCCGTGGGGTCATTGATGCCGCAGATCTTGACCTTGGTCATCGGATGGCGGCGGCAATATCCGCCGCGGCGGCACCGGGATCGGCGGCACCGGTGATCGGCCTGCCGACCACGATCCAATCCGCCCCGGCGGTGACCGCCTGAGCGGGCGTCATGGTGCGAGCCTGGTCACCGGTCGCGGACCCGGACGGGCGGATGCCGGGCACCACCAGTTTTATCGCCGGATTCAACGCCTGGCGCAGCATGGCGACCTCCAGCGGGCTGCACACCAGACCGTCCGCGCCGCAATCCGCCGCCAATCGCCCGAGGCGCAGCACCTGGTCGCCCGGCGTCGAGGCGATCCCGGTCGCATTCAGGTCGCCTTCGTCCAGGCTGGTCAGCACCGTCACCGCCAGGATCATCGGCCGGTCCGGTCCGGCGCTGTCGGCTGCCTGTCTTGCGGCCTTGATCATCGCCGGACCGCCGGCGGCGTGGATCGTCAACATTGCCGGCTTCAGCGGCAGCACTGCCCGGACCGCGCCAGCCACCGTATTCGGGATGTCGTGCAGCTTCAGGTCAAGAAAGATCGGCGCGCCGGTGATCGCCGCGACACCGGCCGCCCCGGTGGCCAGGAAGAACTCCAGCCCAAGCTTCAGGAGGCCGGCGTGCGCGCCGACGGCATCGGCCCACAGTCGCGCCCGCCTGGTATCGAGCGTATCCAGCGCGACGATCAGCCTGTTGTTCGGCACCATCAGCCGGCTGGCGGCAAGGGCAGCGGGGACACGCGCGCCTGCAATGCCTCGATCTGCGCCTCCAGCAGCCGAACCGTCCGTTCCGCCCGCCTCGCCCGCCGCCGCTGCGACAGTGCCGATACCCACACCACCAGCGCGCCCAGCAGGAAAGCGATAGCCATGGCGATCAGAATGGCCAGCGAAAGATGGACCTCGATGCTGTAATCCGTCGGCCACAGTCCCAGCCGGACGATCTCGGTGTTGGAGAGCAGGAACAACACCAAGGGCAGGCACAGGACGAAGGTGACGATCAGGAACAGCATGAATAACGCGGACCTCTCAGGCCTTTTTGCGCTCCGCCGCGCTGGCCCGGGGGATTTTGCCGGCGTTCACCCGCAGCCGCAATTCCTTCCCGGCCTTGAAGAAGGGAACCGATTTCTCATCCACTGAAACGGAGGCGCCCGTCCGCGGGTTCCGCCCGGTCCGAGCGTCCCGGTGCTTGACCGTGAAGGCGCCGAAACCGCGAAGTTCCACCCGTTCCCCCCTGGCCAGGGCGTAGGTTATTTCCTCAAAGATCGTGGCCACGATGGTTTCGACATCCTGGCCGCGCAAATGCGGATTGGCAATCGCCAGCTCCGCGATCAGTTCGGATTTGGTCACGGTATCCCCCGGGCAGTCAGTTCCCGGAACGTTGCCAGATAGCTTGGGCTCCGTCAAGACTAAGGCTTTGTGAAATCAGTGTTTTCCACATGCCTTGCACCAGTGTTCCCAGTTCGCCCGACAATGTCCGTTCAGCGAAGCCGCTGTCGGACAGGTCCTCGACCGGTAGGCCCGCGGGAAGGCCCTTCGCCGACACCAGCCAGGCCTTTGCCTCCCGCTCACCGCCGATCGCGTCCACCAGCCCCAACGCCAGGGCCTGCCGGCCGGTATAGGCTCGGCCATCCCCCAGGGCGCGGACCTTGGCCGGGTCCATGTGGCGCCCCGCGGCAACCATGTCGACGAACTGGCCATACATGTCATTGACCAGACCTTGCAGCACGTCCTTCCCCGCCGGCGACAGCGGCCGCACGAAACTGGGTTCGTCCTTCAGCGGGCCGGAGCGAATGACCTCCGCGCTGATCCCCAGCTTGCCCAGCAGGCCGGAGACCTCGCCGGTCTCCAGCAGCACGCCGATCGAGCCGGTCAACGTGGCCTCACGCGCGAAAATTCGCGTCGCCGGGACGGCGATCATGTAGCCGGCGGAGGCGGCGAGGCCGCCCATGGTGACCACCACCGGTTTCTTGGCCGCGACGCGGGCGATGGCATCATGCAGGGTTTCGCCGCCGGAGACGCTGCCGCCGGGGCTGTCGATCGCCAGGATCACAGCCTTGACGCGCGGGTCGTTCGCCAGCTTGTCGATCGATTCGGTCAGCTTGCGGTTTTCGGTGATGATGCCGTTGATGGATACGCGGGTGATATGGGTGCCCTCGGGCCGTAATCCGGCCCCGCGCAGGCCGGCCAGCACCGCGGCGACCAGCGCCACCACGGCGAACACCCGCCAAAAGACAAGGCGGCGCTTGAGGCGCCGCCTGTCCAGTAGCAAGTCGGTTTCCAGCGACATTTGTCGCCGGCCTTAGCTGTCCTGTGACTGCTGGTTGCGGCGACGGATCGCGGCCCCCAGGATGTCGCCGAGCGATGCGCCGGAGTCGGAGGAGCCGAATTCCGCCATGGCGATCTTCTCTTCCTCGACTTCCTTGCCCTTGATGGTCAGGGTCAGCTTGCGCGACTGACGATCGACGGCGGTGACCTTGGCATCGACTTTTTCGCCGACGGCGAAGCGGTCGGGGCGCTGATCCCCCTTGTCACGGGCCAGTTCGGCGCGGCGGATGAAGCCGGTCAACACGTCGTTGACCTTGACCTCAATGCCGTTGGCCTGGACCGCGCTGACGATGCAGGTCACGACGTCGCCTTTGTGGACGGTGTCGAGCACGGTCGCGGCCGGGTCATCGCGCAGTTGCTTGATGCCGAGGCTGATGCGTTCCTTCTCCACATCGACATCCAGCACCTTGGCCTTGACCACCTGGCCCTTCTCGTAGCCGGCCATCGCGGTCTCGCCGGCGTCGTCCCACGACAGGTCGGACATGTGGATCATGCCATCGATGTCGGCGGACAGGCCGATGAACAGGCCGAATTCCGTGATGTTGCGGATTTCGCCCTCGACCTCGGAGCCGATCGCATGCTCCTCGACGAACTGCTCCCACGGGTTGCGCTGCACCTGCTTCAGGCCCAGCGAAATCCGCCGCTTGGAGCTGTCCACGTCCAGCACCTGCACGTCGACTTCCTGGCTGGTGGCGACGATCTTGCCCGGATGGACGTTCTTCTTTGTCCAGGACATTTCCGACACGTGCACCAAGCCCTCGACCCCCGGCTCCAGCTCCACGAAGGCGCCGTAGTCGGTGATGTTGGTGACCCGGCCGGAGTATTTCGCGCCCGGCGGGTATTTCGCCGCGACACCTTCCCACGGATCGGCTTCCAACTGCTTCATGCCCAGGCTGATGCGCTGGGTATCGGAGTTGAAGCGGATCACCTGCACCTTGACCTGCTGACCGATGGTCAGGGCCTCGGACGGATGGTTGATGCGGCGCCAAGCGATGTCGGTGACATGCAGCAGGCCATCGACGCCGCCGAGGTCCACGAACGCGCCGTAGTCGGTGATGTTCTTCACCACGCCGTCGAGGATCATGCCTTCCTTCAGGCCCTGGATCAGCTCGCTGCGCTGTTCGGCGCGGGTTTCTTCCAGCACTGCTCGGCGGGACACGACGATGTTGCCGCGG
>DATAZJ010000545.1:0-2891 GCA_036272115.1 Rhodopila sp.
CAGGCCATGGCCCCCGCCATGTGAGTGACCCCGCCTCAGCCGGGAGGCGCCACCGACAGTCCGACAACCTTGTGCTGGTCGATGAACTTCCCCACCAGCCCCGACGCCTTCGCTTCCTCCACGAACGCGTGCAGCCACGTCGCCACCGCCGCACCCTTGCTCCGCGGCGTGCCAACCGCCTGCTGCACGGCGGTGAACTGCCCGTCCAGGATCTTCGCGCCCGGCATCTGCTTCACATCGGTCAGCAGCCGCGGCCGCAATCCCGCCAGCGCCTCATATTTATTCGCGGCGAAATCCGAGAACGACCCATCCAGGCTGCTCGACCGGATCAGCGTCGCGTGCTTGATGTTCGCTTCCAGCCACAAATCGTACGCACTGCGCGCCGACACCGCGATCCGCACCCCCGGCTTGTCCACATCGGCGATGGATCGCAGTGCCGAACCGGGCGGCACCAGATAGGTCGCCTCGATCTCGGCATACGCGGCGGTAAAGGCGATCTTCTGCGCCCGAGCGGGTTCGGCACCGATATTGCCGATGTCCCACACGTCGTTCTCGGCCTCATCGGCCAGCTCGCCGGGTTTGGCGAAGGGGACATACTTCACCGGCACACCCAGACGATCGGCGATCGCACGCGCCATGCTGGGCGACACACCCTCAGGGTCGCCGTTGGCGGCACGCCCGGTCACCAGCAGGAAGTTGGACATGTTGATGGCGGCGCGCAATACCCCGTGCGGTGCGAGCTGGGCCTTGATTTCTGCGGACATAAGGACGGTTCCGTTCCTGGTTTCGATCCGCAGTCTAGGCCCCGGACCGCTATCGCGGCAACCCGAGCACCTGGCAAAACGATACCTGTCAGAAACGAATGGCGTCCACTGTGGCGATGTCCAGCAGCCGTTCGATCACCTCGGGTTCCTGCGCCCCGGCGATTGCGTGCATCCCGTCGACGACGAAGCAGGGCACGCCGTTGATCCCCAGCCGATGGGCCCGCAAGTTGTCGGCATGAACGCCTTCCGTCTCGGCATCCGAGGCCAGGAAGCGCCGCACCGCCAGCGGGTCCATCCCGCAGGCCGTGGCGACCGAGATCAGGACACCATGATTGCCGATATCCAGACCGTCGGTGAAGTGCGCCGCAAACAGTGCCTCCACCAGGCTGTCCGCTCGGCCGTACCCTGCCGCGTGGCGCACCAGCCGATGCGCATCGATCGACGACGGCGTGCGGCGGATGCGGTCGAAGCGGAATTCCAGCCCCTCGTTGCGCCCGGTCTCGCTGATCGTCGCATACAGGCGCTGCGCCCGGTCCTCGCCACCGAACTTGCGTACCACGTATTCGGGACGTGTCATGCCCAGTCGAGGCATGTCGGGATTCAGCAGGAAAGGCCGCCACACCAGATCGAACGCCAGATCGGGGCGGCGTCGCAATGTCCGCAGCAGGCGGCGGACCCCCAGGTAGCACCACGGACAGACGAGATCATGCACGATCTCGATATAAAGCCGAGCCTTCGGGGGCGTCAGGACGTTCACAGTGGAAGTGTGACGCTTTCAGACGCGATTGTCACGCAACTATCAGATCGGATCGCTATCGTGCGTCCATCAGGTCAGGCCAGAATCGGGCCAGCGGCGATGCCGAGGCCACCGAACGAACGGCGTCCTGGTCGGCCGGCGCCATGGTGCCGCGCCAGGCCTCCGCGGCCGCGACCGCATTGCGGAAGATCGCGTGGTAACCCGCCTTGCCCTGGTGCGAGGTACTTCGGGCGACAAATGCCTCGGTCTGGCGGTCCCAGTCCAGGTTGGCGAACTTCAGGATCCGCCGAACCAGGGACGATGGGTCGGAACAGAGCGCCTCATACAGGACGACCTGGACGTTGGATTGCGCCGCCAGCGCCGCGTAGGCAGGCTCGTTCAGGAACCGCCAGCTCCAGGCGTATTTCGCTGCGTCGGGCAGCGCTTGAAAATCCGGTTCGGTGAGGCCGAACGAGGCTGCAAACCGGAGCGTGCCCACCTCATCGAACGGCATGTCGGTGCCACCGGTCGTCAGGTCAAATCGCCGCTGGCGATTGCCCCGCATCACCGATGCCACCTGCCCGCAAGGATGGCGCAGGATGAAGATCGTGCGGCTGTCCGGCAGCGACCGGGCCACGGTCGCGGCGCCTTCCGCCCAGCGGACCGACTTGATGGCGATGCGCGGGGCCGGCCGCGCCGCCAGATCTGGGATGCGCAGACCGCCCAGAACCTTGAACGGCGGCGGCATGCGGGATGCGGCACCGACAGCCGCCGCCAACCCTGTTCGCACGCCCAGCGCCCATCCCGGCTGCCAGGATTTCCGGAAATACGGCTGCTTGGTAACGGTGCGGGCGCCGGTTTCGGTCGCCCAGCGGGCCAGCAACGCCGGCAGGGCGTCCGGCGTCAGCGGCGACGGGGCCGGGATCGTCTCATCCGGTTCGTGCCGGTAAAGCACGTCCGGGTGGCTATCGATGATCTTCGCCAACCAGGTGGTGCCGGAGCGTGGCGCGCCCAGCACCAGGATCGGCGCTGTCAGGGCCTCGGCGCTGATCGCTCTCAGGCAAGCCTGCCGTGGCAGTGCTTGTATTTCTTGCCGGAACCGCACGGACACTGCGCGTTGCGCGGCGTCGCCGCCCAGGTGGTCTCATCGTTCGGATCGACCTCGGGCGTGCGGGTCGGCGCCATGGTCATCCGCGGCGGCGGTGCCGGTTCAGCCAGCGCCAGTTCCGACATCAGCGCCGATTCCGGTTCGGCGTGGGTCTCCATCATCCGCATCATCGGCGGCGGCGCCATCGACCGTTCGGGCGCCAGCTCGACACGGGCCAGCAGGCTGGTCACCCGCTCCTTCAACTCCACCAGCATGGCGGTGAACAGGGCGAAGGCCTCGGACT
>DATAZJ010000546.1:0-10101 GCA_036272115.1 Rhodopila sp.
GTCCGACGGGATCAGGATCGACGCCCGCAGCCGAGGCTCCAGATCGACAAACTCATGCGCCTGCCAGTCGTTCATTGCCCCGCACAGCGCCGCCGCCTCATCCAGGTTGCGCGACGCATTGCCCCCCAGCAGCGGCTCCAGCACGCCGTACGCAATCCCATAGGGATCGAGCAACTGGTCGCGAATGAAACCAACATCCGACCCCGGCGGCCCGCCGCTGGGCGGCCACGCATCCCGCCGACATGTATTGGGCGAAAACCGAGGATAAGTCCCGCGATCCGCATAAGGCCCGCAGTTGAATTTCCCGTACGTCGCCAAATGGTTCCGCCACCGTTCCGACAGATAGGCGTTCAGCGCCCCGGCCTTCGGATACGGATGAATATCGCAATCGATGATGCCCAAACGGCTATCGGTGGAACGGGCCAGCATGTCGACAGGTGCGTTCATTGCACGATTTCCTTCAAAGCATGGGGCTCCTTCAGGCGGGCATAAGTCGCGAGCGGGTTGTCCACGCGCATTTTCCGCTCCAGATCGGCCGACAGCCCCGGCGGCACGACGGCGTCGCCCTCGAACTGCCAGTGCGGATAGTCCGACGCGAACAGCAGCATATGGTCCGCATCGATCTGCTCGACGATTCGTTCCACCGCATCCCCTTCCGGCGCATCGAACGGCTGGATCGTCAGCCGGATGTTGTCCCGGATGACCTCGGCCGGGGATTGTTTCATCCACGGCACCTCCGCCCGCACCCCGCGCCACGTCTTCACCGCGCGCCAGATGAACCCCGGCAGCCACGTCACGCCTGACTCCAGCAGCACGAACGTCAACCCAGGAAACTTGTTGAACACCCCATTGGACATCAGGCTGAGCAACTGGTCCTCGAACGTCTGCGAATGCGCCACGTAGTCATGCAGATGATGCGTCGGCCAACCGGTCGAGGTCGGTGCGTAACGCTGCATACTACCCGCATGAATACCGACCGGCAGCCCATGCCGCGCGGCAGCTTCCCAGATCGGCCAGTAATACGAACGCCCCAGCATCATTTCGCAGGCGACCGGCATCAGCACCTGCACGAAACGATGATCACCGGCGCAACGATCGATTTCCTCCGCCGCCAGCAGCGGCGCCTGCGCCGGCACCACGATCGACGCCCGCAGCCGAGGCTCCTTGTCCAGCCAATGCTCCCTGATCCAGTCGTTGACGGCGGAACAGATCGCCGCCCCCATGCTCTCGCTGACCGCGACCTGCCCCCCCGTCAGCGGGTTGCAGATGGCGGTGCCGATGCCGAACGCGTCCAGCGCCTGGCTGCGCATGGCATCCAGGCTGGCACCCGGCCGCTGGCCTTTCACCCGCCAGTCGGGCCGGCAGGTAATCGGCGCGTTCAAGGGGTAGGACATCATGTCGAACCCGTCGATGCCGCGGGCCACAAAGGATTCCTGCCAGAATTCGCTCATATACGGCAGCAGGCCCTTGATGTCGGGTACGCCGGGGTGGATGTCGCAGTCGATCGCGGCCATGGTCATGCTTGTCTCCGGCACCGACTATGGGATCGGGCGGATTTCACTGTCAAATTCATCCCCATGGCCCGGCGGAACACATTTTCGGCCCGTGTCCGATGGCCAAAATCAACCGTCCGCCGCGTGTTCGATCTCAGACCGAACCGAGAATCAGGACTTCCGATACACGACAAACCGCGCATACGACCCGGAAAACCGGTCGATAATCTCCGCCAGACCGCCTTCCTCAACCAGATCGATCGCCTCTTCGGCCTCAAACCACCTTGTTTCCCGCTGACCCTTCTCCGGCCATTCATCCAGTTGCCGTTCGACCCGAAGCAAATACACCCATACCTGACACAGCACCTCCCCGTTGGTCAGTCGCTTCAGGTAGTGAAAATCACCGATCGGCCGCTTGCCGACGATGTGACCGATCAGACCGGCCTCCTCGTACGCCTCCCGAGCCGCCGCCTCGGCCGGTTTCCGCCCCTTCATCGGCCAGCCTTTGGGAATGACCCAGCGGTGCGTCTCGCGGGAGGTCAGCAGCATGACCTGACGTGTCCCATTTTCGCCGAGGCGCCAGGGCAGGGCCGCAAACTGTGTGGTGCCATCCGACTTGTGCTTTGCCATGCCGTGCCCTGCAGGGTCTCATCGCCCAACGGTCGCCGCGGACGCCACGGATCGGCCACGCCATGCCGAAGCGGCGAAGCGTCTGGCAGGATAGGCACGGCGCCGGGTGAAGGGAAGAGGTTCGTCTATGTCGGGATTCCTGGACTTGACCGGGCAGGGAGGGTTGCAACTGGCGGAGCTGACGCTGGCCTTCGTGCTGTCGGCCCTGGTTGGCGTGGAGCGGGAGATCCGCCAGAAAAGCGCCGGCCTAAGAACCCACACCCTGGTCGGGGTGTCCGCTGCCCTGATCATGCTGGTGTCGAAATACGGCTTCATGGACGTCCTGGCGAACGGGCGGATCGTCCTCGATCCGTCGCGTGTCGCGGCCCAGATCGTCTCGGGGATCGGCTTCATCGGCGGCGGCGTCATCTTCATGCGGCGCGACGTCGTGCGAGGGCTGACGACAGCCGCTTCCGTCTGGCTGACCGCCGCACTCGGCATGGCCTGCGGCGCGGGCCTGCCGGTTCTCGCGGTCGCCACGACCATCGGCCATTTCATCATCATGCTCGGCTTTCCCGTGCTGGAACGCCGGCTGCCCCGGTCGCGGCGCATGGCGACGGACATTCAGATCGGCTATGAGGATGGCAGGGACCTGCTGCGCGTCATCTTCGTCCGCTGCACGCAGCTTCGTTTCGCCATCAATCATGTGCGGCTCGATCGCGAGGACCGCGGCCTGACCAGCCCCGAAGAAACCCAGGACATGGCGGATGATGAGGGCGTGGAGCCGGCGCCGCGGCACGGTAGCGCCGCGATCACCCTGCGAATGCAGGTCAAGGGGAAGCGGCCGATCTCAAGCCTCATCACCGCGCTGAGCAGTATCGAGGGCGTCCATGAGGTCGGCATTGCCGATGATGATTCGGAGCCGGACTGATATCCGGCAACAAAAGATCAAGGTTTATGTGCGCCTCGGAAGCGTAAGGAACGAGTTTGGCGTCTCGTCCCGTTCTGGCATGGTCGTGGCTTCCCGCGCCAGGCGATACCGTCACGAAAAAGCGCGGTCAGGCTCCCCTCAGAACAGCTTCCCGCCGTCGGGCACCCGCAGATCCGGCCGCACCAGCACCACCGCCCCGTCCTCATCCGGCATACCGAGCGTCAGCACTTCGCTGATGAACGGTCCGATTTGCCGGGGCGGGAAATTCACCACCGCGCACACCTGCCGCCCGAGCAACTGGTCCGGCCGGTAATGCACGGTCAACTGCGCGCTCGACTTTTTCAGCCCGATCTCCGGCCCGAAATCGATGGTCAGCTTGATCGCGGGCTTGCGCGCTTCGGGGAACGGCCGGGCCTCGACGATCGTGCCGACGCGGATGTCGACGGCCTCGAAAGCGTCATAAGTGATCTGCTCTGCCATTTGTCTGCTTCCTCCGCGTTGCCTTGTCCGTCACCTGGACTATTGTGACGGTTTCTCGACCGAAGGATCACCATGCGCGATTACCAGCTTCCCGGCCGCAGTCCGGTCTATGCCACTCACGGGATGGCGGCAACGTCAATGCCGGCCGCCACGCTGACGGCGTTGGATGTGTTGCGTGCCGGCGGCAATGCGCTGGACGCCGCGGTGGCCGCGGTGGCGGTGCAATGCGTGATCGAGCCGCAGTCCACCGGCATCGGCGGCGACTGTTTCTGCCTCTATGCCCCGGCCGGGACCGGCAAGGTCCACGCGCTGAACGGGTCGGGCCGAGCCCCCGCCGCCGCCACGATCGACTGGTATGAAAGCCGGCAGATGCGGGCGCTGGACCCCACCTCCGCCCATTCCGTCACCGTGCCCGGCGCCGTCAACGCGTGGGAAACGCTGCTGAAAGCGCACGGCCGCAAGGGCCTGGACGAACTGCTGCAACCGGCGATCCGCTTCGCCCAGGACGGCTGGCCGGTGCACCCGAAAGTCTCCTGGGACTGGGCGCGCGGCGTTGAGAAACTCCGCAAGGGCGGGTCCACCCCGTTCCTGCCGAACGGCACCGCCCCCAAGGTCGGCGACATTTTTGCCAATCCCGCCCTGGCCGAGACGCTGCGCTCCATCGCGCGCCACGGTGCCAAGGCGTTCTATGAGGGGCCGGTCGCGGCCGACATGGTGGCGACGCTGCGCGAACACGGCGGCCTGCACACCGAGGAAGATTTCGCGCGTGGGCTGCACAACGCGGAATTCGTCGATCCCATCACGCTGAACTGGAAGGGCTACGACGTCTACCAGTGCCCGCCGAACGGGCAGGGCCTGCTGGTGCTGATGATCCTAGGGATGCTGGGCGGCATGCCGTCGGCGCCGGACGGTCCCGCCGGCATTGTCCGTGCGCATCGGCATATCGAGGCGTCTCGGCTGGCCTATCGCGACCGCGATGCGTTCCTGGCCGATCCGGGTGCGGTGGATGTTCCGGTGAAGAAACTGCTCAGCCCGGAATATCTGGCGTCGCAGCGGGCGCTGATCAGCGACACCGCGGCAATGCGCGATCTGCCGGCGGCCGGTGAGTCCGTGCTGCCCCCGCACAAGGACACGGTGTATCTGTGCGTCGTCGACAAGGACGGCAACGCGTGCAGCTTCATCAACTCCCTGTTTGAGAATTTCGGCAGCGGCATCCTGGCGCACAAGTCGGGCGTGATGCTGCAGAACCGCGGCTTCGGCTTCCGCCTGGAACGCGGCCATCCCAACTGCATCGCCCCCCGCAAGCGTCCGATGCACACGATCATTCCGGGCATGCTGATGAAGAACGGCCGGGCGGTGATGCCGTTCGGGGTGATGGGCGGCCACTATCAGCCGGTCGGACAATCCTGGTTCCTGACCAATTTCCTGGAATACGGCCTGGACATTCAGCAGTCGATCGATCTGTTCCGCATGTTCCCCACAGGCGGCAAGTTGCAGGTGGAACGCGGCGTCCCCGGCGAACTGGTCCGCGAACTCGCGGCGATGGGCCACATGCCGGAATCGACAGAACGTCCCCACGGCGGCGGCCAGGCAATCTGGATCGACCACGACCGAGGCTGCCTCGTCGCCGGTTCCGAACCCCGCAAGGACGGTCTGGCCCTGGGCTACTGATCGTCCGCGTGTTCCGTTCGGCCCGATCCGCCACCGTCCTATCCGTCATGGCCGGGCATCGTCCCGGCCATCCGCCCCCGAACGCCCGCCCAAAACCCGCCAGCGCCGAAACCCGTCAGCGCCAAAACCCGCCAGCGCCAAAACCTATCAGTGCCAAAACCCATCAATGCCAAAACCCATCAATGATGGAGTCCGCCCCATGTCCGACCCCTGTGACCTCACCGCCACCGAAGCCAGGCGCCTGATCGGAGCCAAACGCCTATCCTCTTCCGAACTCCTGGAAAGCTGCATCACCCGCATCGAAACCGTCGACCCCGCGGTCAACGCCATGGTTGCCCGCGACTTCGACCGCGCCCGCGCCGCCGCCAAGACCGCCGACGCCGCCACAACCCGAGGCGACCCGCTCCCCCCGCTCCACGGCCTGCCCATCGGCATCAAGGACCTGGAACCGACCAAGGACCTGCGCACCACCTTCGGCAGCCCCCTGTTCCGCGACAACGTCCCCGCCAAGGACGCCCGCCTCGTCGCGGCCATCCGGTCCGCCGGCGCCATCGTCGTGGGCAAAACCAACACCCCGGAGTTCGGCGCCGGTGCCAACACCCGCAACGCCGTCTACGGCGCCACCGGCAACCCGTTCGATCCGGCAAAATCCTGCGCCGGCTCCTCCGGCGGATCGGCCGTGGCGCTGGCCGCCGGCATGGTGCCGCTTTGCCAGGGCTCCGACACCGGCGGATCGCTGCGCAACCCGGCGGCATTCTGCGGCATCGTCGGCTTCCGCCCGACCCCCGGCCTCGTCCCCACCGAACGCCGCGTCCACGGGTGGAGCGGGCTGCCCGTGGTCGGTCCCATGGGCCGCACCGTGGCCGACACGGCGTTGCTGCTCAGCGGCATGATCGGCGACGACGCCGGCGACCCGCTGGCCACCACGATCCACGGCAAAACCGTCCGCAAACCGGGGGACTTCTACCCGCTCGCCCCAATCGATCTCGCCGGCCTGCGCGTCGCCCTGACCCCGGATTTCGGCTTCGCCCCCACCGAACGGCACATCGCCGCCATCTTCAGCGAAAAAACCAATCTGTTCCGCCACGTCTTCGCCCGAGCCGACGACGCGACCCCCGATTGCGCCGGTACGGATGAGGCGTTTGAGGTCCTGCGCGCCCTCACATTCCTCGCCGCCCATCTGGACAAGGTCCGCAACACCCCGGACCGGGTCGGCCCCAACGTGCGCGCGAATGTCGAGGAAGGCCTGCGCTACAACGCCGAGGACATCGCCCGCGCCTTCGCGATCCAGACCACCCTGTACAGCCGCTGGCAGTCGTTCTTCGGTCAGTACGACGTCATCCTGACCCCGTCGATCACCATCAGCCCCAGATCATGGCGCGAACTCTATCCCGCCGAGATCGACGGCAAGCCCACCCGCACCTACTTCCACTGGCTGGCCATGGCCTACGCCGTCACCGTCGTCGGCCATCCCGCGATCTCACTGCCCGTCGGGCTGGACCGCAACGGCATGCCGTTCGGCCTGCAGATCGTCGGTCCGCGCGGCGGTGACGCCCTTGTGCTGCGCGTCGCCGCCGCACTTGAAGCCCTGCTGGCCGGAGACGCCCGCACGGCTCGTCCCGTCCCCGACCTGGCGGCCCTGAAAGCCGCACCGCCGATCAGCCAGGCCGAGGGGTTCCTGGGGTTCGATTGATCCACATTTTTGATCCACGTCAATGTCGGCACTGGGCTCGGGTCGAATAATGCCGTCGTCACATCAGACGACGGAGATGATCATGACACTGGGAAACGAACTCTATCTGGCGATGGTTGTCGGCGTGTTCGTCGTGTTTACAGCGGTTCTCGCCTATCAGACCTGGAGCCAATCAGAGCCAAAACCAAAGCCAAAGCCTGCGCCCGCTCGGGTCGCGCACACGCACCCGGCGGACGGCGTCAGGATATAAATGAAACGAACTCTCGGCATCGCCCAATTCCAGGGCGACGCCGAGTGTGACCGACGGAAGCGGAGCGACTGCGCTACTTCAGCTCAAAACCCATGGCGTGCAGTGTGGCGGCCAGCTTGTCGCGCCCCGCCATGGCTGCGATCTTGCCCATCCGGCCGACGACCCGCTGGGTCCAGGTGGTCGCCGCCATTTCATTCCGGGCGGAAAAGACGCCGATCAACGCGTCATAGGCTGCCCTGCGCGTCTGTTCGCCGGTCGTGTCATAGACTTCATGGTGCAGCACCACGTCCTGCGGCAGGCGAGGCTTCACCTCATTGGCGGCGGTGGCCGACGCATATCCCACACACATCCCGAACACCCCGAACGCCCCGTTCGGCAGGCCGACAACACTGGCCACTTCCTGCGGGTTATTCCGCAACGCACCGATATACACGCACGACAGCCCCAGCGATTCCGCCGCCACCGTGGCGTTCTGCGCTGCCAGGGCGGCATCGATCGCCGCCACCAGGAATGTCTCCTGATACGGCATCGTCTCCAGGGTCACGTTTTCCTGCGCGCCCAGCCGCTGGTTGCGGGAGATGTCGGCCACCCACACCAGGAACAGCGGGCACTGCTCGATGTGCTTCTGGTTCGCCGCGACCTTCGCCAGCGCCGCCTTCTTGCCGGGATCGGTGACCGCGATCACCGACCAGGTCTGTAGGTTGGAACTGGTGGCCGCCGATTGCGCAGCGGCGATCAACGTCTCCAGCGTGCCCACCGGCAGCGCGTCCGGCCGATAGCCCCGCACCGACCGGTGCGACAGCAGCAGACTCAGATGATCGTTCCACGGGCCGACGGCGGGTGAGGCGTCGGCGCCATAACGCAGGGCCAGCGAGTTCGCGGCCGTGATGACGGAGGGTTGGGAGGCGTCCATGATGAAAGACCTACGACTGATGGTGCCAGGACACGCTCAGCCCCGGCCACGCCAGGTTCACGCGTCCATTCGGGATGGCCGCAAGGCTGCCCGAGACCCCGTTGCGTGGCAAGACACCGCCACGAACAGACACCGCCACGAACAGACACCGGCGCGATGCGCCGATCAGGCCGGAAGACGCCTGAAACACCAAACCAGAGATTTCGCCATCGGCCGCGGCGGACAAGGAGACCACCAGAGCAATTTCAGCCAGGCCGACGACATGGCCCATGGCGGGTTCATCGGCGATGAATGGGATCGTGTTGTCGGCGCATGACCCGCATTGCTCATCCTGGTGGCGGGCTGCACAATGGCCCGCCCCCCACGGGAGTCGCCGGACATCTCTCCGGCTTCGCGGAGTGTTTGATGTCCTGTCGCTTACGTTTTGCCGCCCGCCTGTGCGTTCCGGTCCTGCTGCTGCCGCTGTTCGGATGTAGCGGACTGTTCGGCCCCGCCAAGAACGAATTTGCGCCGCTCTGCCCATCCGCGCGGCTGGTCCCGGCGCTGGCGGACGTGACCCGCTATGCCGGACCCGGCCCGACGCACGATGTTACCGACCTGGTCCTGCAAGGCCGCGTCCTCGCGGTCAGCGGCAGTTGCTCGGCCGGCGATGATCCGTCATCGCTGCCGGCGAAAGTGACGGTCACGATCTCGATCCGGCGCGGCCCGGCGATGAAGGGGCGGGAAGCCGATGTTCCGGTCTTCCTCGCGGTGACCGAGGGCGAAATCGTACGCGACAAGCAGGTGTTTCCCCTGCACGTCAAGTTTCCGGACAATGTTGAGCAACTGACGTTCACCAGTCCGCCGATCGACCTGGATCTGCCGGTGTCCAGGTCGGTAGGGGGCCCGTCCTATTCCGTTATCGCCGGTTTTCAACTGTCGGCCGACGAGTTGGCGGCCAATCTCCAGGCCGCGTCCCGTCGATAACGCATCAATTCGGACCGCTGGCATTGTCGGGCGGGCCAAAACGTCCGATATAGTGGTCTTATGACCGATACGCCACCGAAGGGCCGCCCGAACCAGGGAAGACGTCGAGGCATGAAGAAAGAAGACTGGGAAATCCCGTCCAATCTGCAGCCCGATCCCAGCGACTACTCGTTCGACCTCGAGCGGGCGCTGAAGGCTGTCGTCAGCCTGAAGACCTATGTCCCGGCGGACGCGTTCACCGCCCATACGCTGGGCACCGAACGCGCCGGCAGCGGCGTGATGATCCGCAACACCGGCCTGATCGCGACCATCGGCTACCTGGTCACCGAGGCGGAGACGCTGTGGATCACCTCCTCCGACGGCCAGGCGGTGCCGGGGCACGCCCTGGCGTACGACCAGGAGAGCGGCTTCGGCCTGGTGCAGGCGCTGGGCAAGCTGGACGTACCGACGCTCGACCTGGGCGATTCCGACCGGCTGAAGGTTGGCGACCAGGCGGTGCTGGCGGCCGGCGGCGGCCGTCACCATGCCATCGAGACCCGAATCGTTGGCCGGCAGGAATTCGCCGGCTACTGGGAATACGTGCTGGACGACGCGCTGTTCACCGCACCGGCGCACCCGTTCTGGGGCGGCTGCGGCCTGATCGGCACCGACGGCAAGCTGATGGGGATCGGCTCGCTGATCCTGCAGCAGGGCGACGGCAAGGGTCGGCGGCTCGACATGAACATGGTGGTGCCGATCGGCCTGCTGGCGCCGATCATGGACGATCTTCTCAGCTACGGCCGGGTAAATCGTCCCGCCCGCCCCTGGCTCGGCATGTATGCCACCGAATCGGATGAGACCTTGATCGTCGGCGGTCTGGCCGATAACGGCCCGGCGGAGCAGGCGGGCGTGCGCACCGGCGACAAGATCATGACGGTGAATGACGAGGAA
This sequence comes from Rhodopila sp., assembly GCA_036272115.1. GTDB lineage: Bacteria > Pseudomonadota > Alphaproteobacteria > Acetobacterales > Acetobacteraceae > Rhodopila. The sequence continues at coordinate 9,937 of DATAZJ010000546.1, forward strand.
ATCCCCGACCTGGGCGGGTTGTGGCGCCGCGTCTGGTCGTCCGGCAGCGCCGGCGCCGAAGTCCGGCTGCGGATCGAGCGGGATGGCTCGCCCAAGCGGCTGTCCGTCCGGTCGGCGGACCGAGCCAGTTTCCTGAAGTCGCCGAAGCTTCATTGATGTGAGTGA
>DATAZJ010000547.1:0-12147 GCA_036272115.1 Rhodopila sp.
GGCCAACAGGGTCCGCCGGCGGAGGCCGGCCAGCAGGGTCCGACTGCGGAGGCCGGCCAGGAGGTTCCGACTGCGGAGGCCGGCCAGTTCCCGCCCGAACGGGGTCACCGTCGCGGCCCTCCGCGCTCGATCATCATCGCGGACATCCGCGCTCGATCATCGTCGCGCCGGTCCGCGCCCGATCATCGTCTTGGCGCCGCCACGGGCTTGCTGGCGACGGGCGGCGTCGGCGGGGCGACGGATTCGCGGCGCAGGCGGTGCTCACCCAGGAACAGCAGGATCGGCGCGGCGATGAAGATCGAGGACGACGTGCCGACGACGATGCCGAACAGCATCACCCAGGCGAAGCCGGAGATCGACTCGCCGCCGAACAAAGCCAGCGGCAAACTGGCCAGGAACACCGTCATCGAGGTGCCCAAAGTGCGGTTCAGGGTCTCGTTGATCGACAGATCGATCAGTTCGCGCAGCGGCATCTACTTGTATTTGCGCAGGTTCTCGCGCACCCGGTCATAGACGACGACCTTGTCGTTGGTGGAATAGCCCAGCACGGTCAGGATCGCTGCGACCATCACCAGATCGAAATCGAGCCGGGTCAGGGCGATAAAGCCGATGGCCTTGGTGATGTCGAGCACCAGGGTGACCACGGCGCCGACGGCGAACTGCCATTCGAAGCGGAACCAGATATACACCAGGATCATCAGCAGGCTGATGCCCAGGGCCAGCAGGCCGTTGCGGAACAGTTCGGCCGACACGCTGGCGCCGACGGCATCGACACGCTCGATGCTGGCGCCGGGCACGCCCTTCTGCAGCGCCGACCGGACCTGGGCGGCGGCGGCCTGGGTGCCTTGTTCGGACGACTGGGCGCCGAGGCGGATCAGTACCTCCGACGCATCGCCGAACCGCTGCACGCCCTGGTCGGGGATATGGTCGGCGGCCAGCGCGGCATGGATCTGGGCGAAGTTGGCCGGGCCCTGGGTGTGGACCTCGATCACCACGCCGCCGGAGAAGTCGATGCCGAGGTTCAGGCCGGGGTAGAAGAACATGATGATCGACGCGGTGGACAGGATCGCCGAGACGATCAGGCCCATGTAGCGGCCACGCATGAACTTGATGCGGGTGCCGTCGGGAACGAGGCGGAAGCGGGGTTTGACGAACATGGCGTGGGACCTCAGACCGGCAGCAGCTTCGGCCGCGTGGCGATATACCAGCGGGAGACCAGAAGCCGGGTCAGCATCCAGGCGGTGAACAGCGACGTGGCGATGCCGACGGTGATGGTGACGGCAAAGCCCTTGACCGGGCCGGAGCCGAACACGAACAGCATCACGTGGGCCAGGAACGCCGTCGCATTGCTGTCGAAGATGGTGCTGTAGGCTCGGCTGAACCCGTGCTCCAGCGCCGCGAGGGGGGGGCGGCCCAGCCTCTGTTCCTCGCGGATACGCTCGTTGATCAGGATGTTGGCATCCACCGCCATACCCAGGGTCAGCAGGATGCCGGCCATGCCGGGCAGCGTCAGCGTGGCCTGCAGCATCGACATGATGCCCAGCATCAGCAGCAGGTTGACCACCAGGGCCAGGTTCGCGAACCAGCCGAACAGCCCGTAGAAGAACGCCATGAAGAAGATGACGAACAGGAACCCGGCGACCAGGGAGATGGCCCCTGCCCTGATGCTGGCCGCGCCGAGTTCAGGCCCGACGGAGCGTTCCTCGACCACGGTCAGCGGGGCGGGCAAGGCACCGGCGCGCAGCAGCACCGACAGGTCGTTGGCGGACTGCGCGGTGAACGACCCGCTGATCTGGCCGCGGCCGCCGGTAATGGCTTCGCGGATGACGGGGGCGGAGATCACCTTGTCGTCCAGCACGATGGCGAACCGGTGGTTGACGTTCGCCCGGCTGACATCGGCAAAGCGCCGGGCGCCGATGGAGTTGAAGGTGAAGTTGACCACCCATTCACCGGTGTCGGGGTTGGTGCCGGCCCGGGCATCGGTCAGGTCGGCGCCGTCGACATCGATGCGCTTGCGCACCGCGATTTTCTCGTTCGGCTTGTCCTGCATCGGCAGGTAGTCGTCGCCGGGCGGCGGCGGACCGCCGGCTGCCGGATTGGCGGTCTCATCGACCAGCCGGAAGGTCATGTGCGCCGTCTTGCCGATCAACTGCTTGATGCGGTCCGGATCGCCGATGCCGGGAAGCTGCACCACGATGCGGCTTTCGCCCTGTCGGGTGATCTGCGGATCGACCACGCCGGTCTGGTCGATGCGGCGGCGGATGATCTCGATCGACTGGTCCACCGCGCCGGCGGCCCTGGCGGCGAGCGCCGGGGCGGACAGGGTCAGGGTGATGGTGCCGTTCGGATCGGAGGCGATGGCCATGTCGGGCTGGCCGGTGGCCACGTCAGGACTGATCAGCGGCTTCAGCGCGGCGACCGCGGCGTCGGTCTTGGTGGCGTCGCGCAGTTTCAGCAGCACGCGATTCTGGTCGGCCTGCGGCTCCAGCGTCTGGTAGAAGATCTGGCCGCCGCGCAGCGCCTGGCGGACGCCGTCGGCCAGGCTGTCGAGGCGTTCCTTCACCACCGCCTTCATATCGACCTCCAGCAGCAGATAGCTGCCGCCGCGTAGGTCGAGGCCCAGGTGGACAGTCCGCCACGGCATCCAGGCGGCGGGCGCCGAGAACAGGTTCGGCACGCCCAGCAGGATGCCGAGCAAGCAGACGCCCAGGACGAGCGTGGTCTTCATGCGGCTGAAATACATCATGGTCTTACGCGCGGGGCTCCTGGACACCGTGCCGTTCGTTCGGCGGCGGTCCTAATGCGCTGGGGCCGGCGGGATTGTCCAGTGCGGGATTGTCCGGTGCGTGATTCCCCCGGGGGTGCAATTCCCCAGGTGCGTATTCCCTGGGGGCGTATTCCCTGGGGGCGTATTCCCTGGGGGCGTGATTCCCCAGGGGCGCGATTCTCCAGGCGTGTTCCCTGGGCGCGTATTCCCTGGGGCACCGGTGCGGCCTGTTCGTCGCTGCCCGGGGCGTTGCCGGCGGGCGGCGCCCAGTCGGATCGTATCGGCAATCATTTAATCGCTTGTAACTTGTCAGCGGCGGTCGCCGATCCGATGCCTCCGGCGTGAACACACAGCAGCGCATTGCCTCGCCCCCCGTTCCAGCCGTGATCGACCCGTCGGCGCTGCTGGCGGGTTTCGTCGTAGCGGTGGGCGTGGTGCTGTGGTGGGGCTGTGCGACCTATCCGGCGGAGATGCCGGCCATTGCGCCGTGGGATTTCTCCTGGATCGAGTATCTGGGCATCGTGCTGCCGCTGGTGTGGTATTTGCGCGGCCTTGTGCTGACCGAACGGGCGGCGCGGCCGCACTGGGCTCGGCGGATCTGTTTCCTGCTCGGCACCGGCCTGATCTACGGCGCGCTGCAGACCCGGTTCGTCTACCTGTCGCAGCACATGTTCTTCCTGAACCGGCTGCAGCATCTGGGGATGCATCACCTGGGCCCGTTCCTGATCGCGCTGGCCTGGCCCGGCGAAACGATCGGTATCGGCATGCCGGCGGTGGCGTGGCGGGTGGTGCGCGCGCGCTGGATCCAGAGCACGCTGCGGGTGGTGCAAACGCCGGTCATCGCCGGTGTGCTGTTCGTCGGGCTGGTCTGGTTCTGGCTGCTGCCGGACGTGCATTTTCACGCGATGATCTCGCCGGTGCTCTACATGACGATGAACCTGAGCATGGTGATCGACGGGCTGCTGTTCTGGTTCTTCGTGCTGGACCCGCGGCCTGCCCCGCCGGCGCGGCATTCCTACCCGGTGCGGCTGGCGACCTGCATCCTGGTGATGTTTCCACAGATTATCCTCGGTTCCCGGCTTACGATGGGGATGACGCCGCTGTATTCGTATTACGACCTGTGCGGGCGGCTGTTCCCATCGGTCAGCGCGTTGCTGGACCAGCACCTGGGTGGGCTGGTGGTGTGGATTCCCTCGTCGATGATGAGTTCGGTCGCGTTTATGCTGATGATGAACAACATCCGGTTGCAGGAGGACCGCCAATGCGGCGGGAACAGCAGAGATGACATCGAAACTTCTTCCGGAGCCCGCGTTTCGTCGCATGGCTGGACGGGTCGCTAGCGGTCTGCTGATCGCCTTGGCGATAACGGCGCCGTCCGTGCCGCGGGCCTGGGCTGCCTCGCCCGACGTGGCGGTGACTGGTGGCCGAATGCAGGTGCTGCTGCCGTCTCGGCCGGCGGCGGGTTATTTCGCGCTGGAAAACCGGGGCGCCACACCCCTGGTGCTGTCCGGGGCCAGCGCGCCCGACTGCCAATCGCTGATGCTGCACAAATCGACCGAGACGGGCGGCATGGCGCGGATGGCGATGGTTGCCTCGGTGCCGGTTCCGGCGCACGGCCATATCAGCTTTTCGCCAGGCGGCTTCCATTTGATGTGCATGCAGCCGTCCGGCGTGCTGCTGACCCACAAGGGCACCGAGACAGTGACCCTGCACTTCGCCGATGGCGGTTCGGTCGGCGCGCCGTTCGCCATCCAGGGTGTGGGGGCCCGGTGACCGGGGGGTTGAAACGGCGCCAGGCCCTCGCCCTGGCAGCCGCGGCCCTGCCGATGGCCGCCGTCAGGGCGGAAGCGCGGACATGGCACGATATCGATGTGACGGGGACGTCGCCGTCGCTCGACCTGACAATGCAGACGACGGCGCCAGAGGGCGAGACCGTCTTTCAGGCCAACTATGTGGGCTACGTGACGATGCTGTATTTCGGCTACACGTTCTGCCCCGACGTGTGCCCGCTGACGATGCAGAACGTGGCGGCGGCGCTGGCCAAGACCGGCAAGGCGGCGAAGGACATCCGGTTCCTGTTCGTCACCGTCGATCCGAAGCGCGATACGATCCCGGTGCTGAAATCCTATGTCAGCCTGTTCGGACCGGATTTCATCGGCCTGCGCGGCGACGCGGACCAGTTGGAGCTGCTGACGAAGCGGTTTCGCATCGCCTATTCGGTGAAGCCATCGCCCGATCCGTCGAAATACGAGGTCACCCACAGTTCGGCGATCTATGTTTTCGACCGGCAGTTGAACGCGCGGCTGCTGGTGCCGTCGATGGCCTCGAAGACGCCCGATATCGACGGGCTGGCCGCCGACCTGGTGCGGCTGGTGAACGAACGGCCGCCGGGCTGGTTCGGATGGCTGCGCGGACTGGTTTAGGGGCAGGTATCCGCTGATGGCGGCCGGGCGGCGGTGAGGCGCGGCTCTGTCGTCGCTTCCGAGTTGTGTTAAAGGCATGATGACGCCCGCACTCGACCGATGCCGGAAAACCGGCACGGCATCAGCAGGAGGAAACGCATGCCGTCAACGACCGCTGCCGCCCCATCCGGGGCCGCCGCCGCCGCGCCTGCCGGGCATTACCGGTGGTGGATCATCGGGCTGCTGTTCGTCATCACCACCGTCAACTACATGGATCGCAACCTGCTGGGCGTGCTGAAGCCGACGATCCAGGGCGACCTGCACTTCACCGAGACCGACTACGGCAACATCGTCTTCGCCTTCAGCATGGCCTATGCGGCCGGCTATGCCAGCATGGGCGCGTTCAGCGACAAGGTGGGCATCCGAATCGGCCTGGCGGTGGCGGCGATCATCTGGTGCGCGGCCTCGGCGGCGCATGGACTGGTCACCTCGGTCGGCGGCTTCGTGGCGGCGCGCATCGCGCTGGGGATCGGCGAGGGCGGCAACTTCCCGACATGCGTCAAATCCGTCGCGGCGTGGTTCCCGGTGCGGGACAGGGCGCTGGCCACGGGCATCTTCAACTCCGGGAGCAACGTGGGCGGCCTGGTGGCGCCGCTGATCGCGGCGTTCGTGACGGTGAACTGGGGCTGGCAGACGGCGTTCTACGTGACTGGCCTGACCGGGTTCATCTGGGTGGCGTTCTGGCTGGTGATGTACCGGGCGCCGGAGGAGCATCCCAAGGTCAATGCCGCCGAACTGGCTTATATCCACAGCGATCCGGAGGTGCCTCGCAAGCACATCCCGTGGGCCATGCTGCTGCGCTATCCAGGCACCTGGGTTTACATCGTCGGCGCCATCCTGACCAACCCGGTCTGGTGGTTCTACAACAACTGGGTGCCGAGCTTCCTGTTCTCCAAGTTCCATGTGAACCTGCTGGCGCTGGGGCTGCCTCTGGTGGTGATCTACCTGATGACCGATGTCGGGTCGATCGCCGGCGGCCTGCTGTCGGGACGGCTGATCAAAAGCGGATTCGAGGTGTTCACCGCCCGGAAGTTGGCGCTGCTGGCGTGCGCCTGCTGCACGCTGCCGGTGTTCCTGGCGCCGATGGTGGGCTCGATCTGGGAATCGACGCTGCTGATCGGGCTGGCGATGGCGGCGCATCAGGGGTTCTCGGCCAATCTGTTCACGCTGGTGTCCGATACGCTGCCGAAAAGCGCGGTGGCCGGCGCGGTGGGGCTGGGCGGAGGGATCAGTTCGATCGTCGCCGGGTTCTCGGCCGCGGTGGTGGGGCGGGTGCTGGATGCCACGCACAACAACTACACGCTGGTGTTCTTCGTGGGGGCCGGGGCTTACGTGGTGGCGACGTTGTGCATCCACCTGATCCTGCCGAAGAACCGGGCTGATCTGATCAGCGGGATGGCGGCGGCGGAATAGGTGGTTGCATACGCAACTACCTGATCAACGGCCGAAACCGGCCTGCATTGCGGGTGCCGGTTCCATCGATCGACCGGGCTGGAGCAAGATTGGGTAAGGCCGTCCGGCCCGAGGCGTCAGGCGGTCACGCTAGTGGTTCAAATCAGACGGACAGTGCCGTCCGATTTGAACGACCAGCCCTTGATTTTGAGGGTCGATTCACCCGACCGCATGGGGATGCTTCTGTCGGGATCGAACCACTAGCCGTCGCGGCGCGCGCGCTTATAGCGGCGGGTGGCGGCAGCGCCGGTGGCCATCGCCGCAAGGGCAAGCAGCGCCGCCGACGGTGGCTCCGGGACGGGAGACGGGCCATCACCCGCGCCAAGGAGGTTGCCGGGCGTCGTGTCATACGCGACTGACTGCACAATGAAATTATCGTTGAATATACTGTTGTTATTGTACGATCCGGAGAACCAGCCAGCGTAGGTCTGGCTGTTGGTGCTGAACAGGAAGTTGAAATATTGCACTCCGGACGGGTTCGGGCCGAAGGTGGCGCCCTGCGAGGAACGAATTTCCATCACCGCGGAGTTGGTCCCGCCAGCCGTGTCGAAGGTGCCCTTTGTCATGGGTTTGGCGAAGCGCAAACTGTTGGAGGATTCGACCTCAAACAAAAAATTCGCGTTTTTGCCGAAGACCGATGTCGTGAGCGCAAAGTTGCCGTTGATCGAGCTGCCGCGAGATGCGAATGAGAGCGAGGCCCCAGTGCCCGGCAGCGGGACAAGCAAGGGAGATGCGGCCCCAACACCGCCCGTCTGGCCGACATGCTGAACGACAATACTCGCCTCGGCTGCTGTGGAGGCGAGAGCACCGGCCGCAACGCTGAGAGAGGCAAGCATGGCGGGCGTGGAGGTCTTGTTCAAGCGAAGCACGGCGTGATCACTCCTTCCGGGACTGCGGAGACGTCCCTGAGGAGCGACGCCGAATGTGGATTGACAGCTACGTTGAAAAAATTATCCAAGTCGCAAAATTAGCAGCATTTGTTAACGAGTCAATAGATGGAATGATCCGAATAGGCGATGGTCAGCGAGAGCCACACCAAGCCCTGCGCGCCAAGCCACCGATCGTTGCAAGCGGCAGCAGTGTTCCCGCCTACACAATCTGACGCCGAAACGCCGGTGCGATGGCCGCGGCACAGGCGGCCTCATCAAATGCCCCACCCAGGAACGCCGCGATCCGCGCCGCGGTGGCGTTCGGGTCCGCCAGTACCGTGGCGTAGTCGAGCGGCAGAACGCCGATCCCGGGACGCGCCGACAGGAAGCCCCGCACGCTCTGCTCCTGCCCGCTGTATTGCGCCGCCAATGCACGCGGACGCAGCGTCGAAGGCCGGCGGCCCAGGCGCTGCAGCATTTGCGTTTGTGATAGCAGCACTTCGCGCAGGTCGCGCTGGATCAGCAGCACGCGATAGGCTTCGCCCCGTGGCACATGCGGCAGCAGCGGCAACACGATTTTCACCGCGCGGCCGCGGGCACTTGCGATCCAGGCGCTGTCCTCGGCCAGACGGGTGGCCGGCTCGTATTCATGGTAGCCGCGCGGGTTGTCTTCGTCCGCAATCCGAAGGCCGTCGGTCAGCAGCTTGATGCCGCCCGCCGCCAGTGCCTGCATCAGCATGGAGGTACCGCTGCGCGGGAGGCCGGAGACCACGATGACCGGTGCTCGCCCGTCGACCGCGGCCGCACCCGGCCTGTCGGGGAACACGGGCCGGTTTGCCAGGCGCAGAGTGGGGATCGTTTCGGGATCGATAGTGGTGAGGGTGCGCGATTCGCGCAGGCGCATGGCCTGGGCACGGTGCCAGGCCGCACGCTCCGGCATGTCGAGGAAGCGGGTGTAGAGTTCGGCCAGCGCTTCCTGCGCCTGCAGCAGGCCCGGCGCCTGCGTCACCGCGACAGTCAGCGCCTGCGCCGCCGCTTCGTACTGACCCGCCCGACCCTGCGCCTGGCCGAGCAGAAGGTGCACGCCGGGTTGCAGATAGACCAGCCCCAGAGAGGCTGCCGCGTCGGCGATCGCGTCTTCCGCCCGATCGGCAGCCAGATGCAGCCGGCTGCGCAGCGCCAGCGTGCGCCAGTCCTGGGGTTCGTCCTGCAGCGCCTTGGCACAATGTGCGAAGGCACGTTCGGTGTCCCCTGCCCCGGCATAGAATTCGGCGAGGAAGCTATCATCCAGCGTGCTGCCCTGCGCCTCGACCGCCTCGCATGCCTGCGCGATCAGCGTCAGGGCTGCCGGCATCTGCCCCGCGGCCAGCGCCAAACGAGCCCGCAGCACCATCCGCTGAAGGCTGCGCGCGCCAAGGTCCTGGTGCAGCTTGATCCGCTCATGCAGGTCCCGCTTGTTGTCCGGTGTAGCCGGCATTGCGCGCAGGTCTTCCAGCGGCCTTTCCGCCTCCCGGCGGGCCAGTTCCTCGCCTGCCTGCTGCGCTGCTCGTGTCGCGGCGGCGTCGAACGCGTCCAGCACGCCACGCGCCGCTTCGATTTCGGTCATCGCCAGCAAGACGTTCACGCGGCCGAGGAAAGCGCGATGATCGAGCGGACGCAGTGCCAGCATCTTGATGTATTCAGCGTCGGCAAGATCGGCGCGGCCCTCATCCTCGTGCGATTGCGCGAGTGTGTAGTGCTGTTCCAGCACCGCCTCTTCAATCGCCGCCGCGGCGTCGCCCGCCTGCGGCGCCACATAGCCCAACGCTTGCAGTTGCTTCATCGCCTCAACCGCATCGAGCGGGTCGAGCGCCGCCTCCGGCGGGTGCGTTCCAGCGTCGCCCGGCACCAAGTCCCAACTGTCGACACGCTCGATCGGCGTTGGCTGCTCGAAGGCCGTCAGCAGGACCTTGCCGTCCATGTCGCGGCCGACCGGCAGTCCGAACAGGTGCAGCACGGTGGGGGCGATGTCGAGCAGGCTGGCGCCAAAGATGCGCTCATCGCTTTTGATGCCTGGTCCGGCCATCAGGAGGATGCCGAACTGGCGATGATCGGCGGTTGGGCCGGCGAGTTCCGCCGGCAGTTCGGGCTTGCGGTGCTTACCGGTCTCGAAGCCGTGGTCGCTGACGATGATCGTCGTCACGTCCGGTCCGGCGAGTTCCAGCAGCCGTCCTAGCATCGCATCGTGCCACCGGTAGCAGGCGGCGAGCACGCCGGAATACAGCGCGAAATCCGCCTCGCTGATCCACGGCAGGCGCGGCGGATGCAGCCGGCTGAAGCCGTGCGAAACATGGTCGATGCCGTCGTAGAACAGGCAGGCGATGTCCCACTCGGCGTGTTCCAATGCCTCGGTGGCAGCGGCATGGGCGTTCATGTTCTCGGCGACGACGTGCGCCAGCGAGTGCAGGCGTTTGTCCTTGGTCTGATCGATTGCCGCTGACCCGGGGACAAATTGCCGCAGGACGACGCCGGGAATTTCCTGGGAGGCGAGTCGTAGTTCGTCCAGCCGATCGATCCAATCGGGCGGATGCACCGCATGCGGCGGCAGCTTGACCGGCTGCTTGCCGTCCCCCGCCTTGACGAACAGGTCCGAAACCATGACGCCGTTGATCGGCTCGACCGGATGCGACGGATACCAGCCGACGACGATCGATTTGAGCCCGTTCTGCCCGAGGATGTTCCAGAGCGCCTTGCCCTTGCGCGACAGCGAGGAGACCGGGCGCACCGACCGCGCATCAGGCGTTGGCTCGATGAAGCCGGTGATGCCGTGCTTGGTGGGGCGCTTGCCGGTGGCGATCGAGGTCCAGAGGATCGGGCTGTAGGGCGGATGCAGCGTCGCAAGGTCGGCGACCACGCCGCGGTTGACCAGTTTTGCCAGGTTGGGCATGTGCCCGGCGTCCAGCAGCGGATCGATCACCTGCCAGTCGGCGGCGTCCCAGCCAATCAGTAGAATCCGGGGTTTCATGTGCCTGTCCGTGCGCGTTCGGTCGAGGCTTTACACATCGGGCGGAGACGCTGGAAGTCCGTTACAGAGGAGCATGGAATTTTTCCGCCAGGAAGTCGCAGGGGCGCGATATCAAACGGGCAAAGAAACTGGCCGAAGAGGCTGGAGCGGTCGGAATGTCGCAGATCGTCAAGGACTCAGGGCTCGGCCGGGAAAGCCGATACAAGGCGTTGCGATCCGACAGCAACCTGGAATTTGCAACGGTTCTGCGGGTAATCCACGCGCCAGGCGCGCGTCTGACGGCCGAAATGGCGTCGAACGCGGCAACCGGGTCAGTTGCCCAGCACGCAAACGGCTAGACTTCCGGCCGGCTATGCTGAGCGGCTGACATGACATCCATCCACCAAAGTCGTTGCGACTCACGCTCGGGCTGTCGCCTCGGCTCCAACACGTTGGCTTGCATCGGTCGATCTGGGTCCAGGCACGGGTAGTTTCCCACGAAACCACACGCCGGATTTGACCGCCACGGCCAGCGTCATGCCGTAGACGATCAGCGCCGCGGCCAGGAAACCGAACAGCCAGTGCAACGATCCGGTCAGGTGCAGCGCCAGGCCTCCGCCGGCGACGGCGATCAGCATGCGGCACAGGCCGGCCAGCAGCGGCCACATCAGCCGGCCGGCGCCCTGGGAGGCGAAATACAGCGACAGGCCCAAGCCGAAGAAACCGTAGGCGGGACCGACGGCACGCAGATAATCAGCGCCGATCTCCAGCATCTTCGGATCACTACCGAACAGACCAAGCCAGGCGTAGGGCCAGATGGCGGCGGCGAGGCCGATGGTCTCGGTCAGCAGGAAGACCAGCGCGCCGCCGGTCAGGGCGATGCGCAGGGCTCGTTCCGGTTGGCCGGCGCCGATGTTGGTGCCGACGAGGGCCACCATCGGGCCACCGAAGCCGAAGGCCAACGGGATCAGCAGATACTCCAGCCGCCCACCGGTGCCGTAACCGGCGACGCCGTCCGGGCCGGCGGCGGCGCCGACCAGCGCGGTGGTCAGCAGGATCGTCAGGCTGGTCTGCAGCGTGCTGACGGCGCCGACCGCGCCGACGCGCAGGATCTCGTAGAACATCCGTCGCTGCAGGGCTGCCCGGTGTATGCGGACGACGCTGCGTCCGGAGAGGATATACCAGCCCAGCACAGAACCGGTGATGACGTTGGCCACGATGACCGCGAGGCCGCCGCCCTGGATGCCCATCGCGGGGATCGGGCCGAAGCCGAAGATCAGCGCGGGGGACAGCGGGATCAACAGCACGACGCCGATGCAGATTGCCATGGCGGGGACGAACATGTTGCCGGTGCCTCGGATCACGCTGGCCAGTGCGTTCATCAGCCAGACCAGCACGGTGCCGCCGAACACCACGTCGGAGTAGAGCATCGCCGCGTCCAGGGAGCCCCCCTGCCCGCCCATTGCCGTATACAATGGACGGCCGAAGGTCAGCATCAGGATGGAGAACGTCAGGCCCAGCGCGACGTTGATCAGGATGGCATGCATCACTAACGCATCCGCGTCCTGCCGCCGGCCGCCACCCAGCGCTCGGGCGATGGCGGAGGAAATGCCG
>DATAZJ010000548.1:0-7761 GCA_036272115.1 Rhodopila sp.
TATCGCGAGGCAGAGGGCGCGGCGGTGCTGGCGGCCTCGGCGGCGATGGGCGAGACCATTCCGCCGAGCATCGCGATGCTGGTGCTGGGGCCGGTGACGCCGATTTCCATCGGGACGCTGTTCATCGCCGGGATCCTGCCGGCGATGGTGATCGCGCTGTGCCTGATGGGGCTGATCTACATCCTGAACCGGCGCGGTCCGGATCGCGGGGATTTTCGCATCGAGGGCGGCCGCTTGCGGGCGATCCCAGGTGCGATCCTGCCGCTGATCATGCCGGTGGCGATGGTGATGGGGATCAAGTTCGGCATCGCCACGCCGACCGAGGCGTCGTCGCTGGCGGTGGTCTACGGGCTGATCCTGTCCGCGGTGATCTATCGGGCAATGCCGGTCCGCACGGTGCTGGGCCTGGCCGGGGAGTGTGCCAACTCAGCCGGAATGGTGCTGTTCGTGCTGGCGTCAGCGTCGGCATTCGCCTGGGTGCTGACGGCGGCCAACCTGCCGCAGGCGCTGGTGGTGGTGCTGGGAGCGATGGGCGGTGGCCAGTGGGCGTTCATGGCCGGGTCCGTGGTGCTGCTGATCGTGATCGGATCGCTGCTGGAGGGTCTGCCGGCGCTGATCATCCTGGCCCCGCTGTTGCTGCCGATCGCGGTGCATATGGGGGTGGACGCGGTGCAGTACGGGATCGTGCTGATCCTGGCGATGGGCGTCGGGGCCTTCCTGCCGCCGATCGGCGTGGGCTTCTACGTCTCCGCCGCCGTGGCGGGCGCCGATATCGAAAGCGCGGCCAAGACGATGATCCCCTATGCGGTGGTGCTCGTGCTGGCCGTGCTGCTGATCGCGTTCGTGCCGGACATCACGCTGATATTGCCGCGCCTGGTTGAGGGGCACGGCTAGCGTGATCACCCTGGGCGGCACGCCGACAGGGCGTGAATTACGCGATCAAACGAAGCGCTCTGACTGTCTACAGTCACCCTGAAAGCGGCTCCTACCTGCCCGGGGTCAGGCACGGGTCGTCGCGGACGATCTGCTGCAAGGCCGACGGCATGGCACGCAGGTCCGGGGCAGCTCGGGTCGTCGCGGCCGCGGTCCCCAGGGCAGGCGAAACGTGCGGGCTGCGGATCGGGCCGGTGACGCGAAGCGGCACGTCCAGCGCGAGCAGGCCGGCCTCGGTGGCGATCGTCAGGTCGACGGCCTCGCGGCGCAGGTCGATCGTGCCCGCGGCGGCGACGGTGCCGTCGGCGGTGCGCAGCCGCAACGGTGCCAACCGGCCCGTCCCGTTCTGAAGCTGCAACACGCCAAGGGCGCAGACGATCCGCGCGGTGCCCTCGGGTTTGCCGAACAACTGGCGCAGGTCGGTGGACACGCGCTCCAAGGCCTGGCGCTGGATGGCGCCACCTCGCATCGACAGGATGACGGTGCCGGTGCCGACCGGGGCGGCCTCTTGCAGCGTGGTCCCGGTCAGCCGCATGTCGGCGTGGGCATCGAAGGCGCCGGACACCGGCATCGCGGCGATCCCAAGCGTCCTGGCGAGTTGGCCGGTGTCGGCGCCGGCGAGCGCCGCGTCGAACCGCAGACCGGCGCCGGACCTGGTATTGTTCACCGCGGCGGTGATCTGCGCGGCACCGCCGATCAGGTGGAAATCGAGGTGCTGGACAGTGAGCGCACCGGGGGCGACGTGCAGTCGAAGATCGGCATCGTCGGCCCGGAGCGCCCCATAGTCGAACTGTTTGGCGGTGACATGCGCATCGATCAGGTTGCCGGGCTGGTCGTCGATGCGCATCGACATCGCCGAAGGCGGACCGCCGGTGCCGAGCGCGGTAAGATCGAGCGTCGAGAAATTGGCGTCAACGGTCATGGCGTCGGGCGCCCTGCGCGCCCCTTCCCGCAAAATGAAGTCGAGTTGCAGCGGATGCGCCGTCAGCGTGCCCTGAGCGTGGGACAGGTGCCACAGATCGCCCTGGCGGGTCAGGTCTCCGGCCAGCTCCACCGGAAGTGCCGCCCGGTCGCCAATACCGGCGATGGCCAGCAGCCGGTCCAGGTTCGGCGCGGTCAGCGTCAATTTGCCCACCGCACCGTCGACATTGATCGGGTCGGTCATGGTGCCGGTGAAAGCCAGCCTGGTATCGGCGCTGGACAGGACGATCGCGGTGCCGAATGGCCGTGAGGCGTTATGCAGTTCGTTGTAGGAGTGCAGATTGGCGGACAGCGTCAGCGGCGTGCCGTTATAGGCGCCGGTGGCGGTCAGGGTGACCGGCTGATCGGCTGCCCGCGCGACGATCCCGGCAGTATCCAGGCGGATGCGTATGGTATCGCCGCCGGAGCCGCGCAAATCGATCTCGGCATCTTGGAGGTGCGCGTCGAGCAGGGTCGGGAATCCCGAACGAGGATTTTTGCGGGTGGCCGGCTTGGAGCCGCGAAAACGCCAGTTGCCGCGATCGCCGCCGGCGTGTTCCAGCAGCAGCCTTGCGCCATCGATGGTGAGTTGGCGGATCACGGGAGGGCGGTGCCACAGCATCCAGGCAATGAGCGAGACAGGCGCGATCTGCGCGTCGACGCGGGTGATGCGCGCCATGTCCCGCTGGCTGCCGCCCGGCGTGTTGGCGAGGGTGAGGTCTCGCAGCTTGACCGTCACCACCGCACCCCAGTGAACGTGCAGGGCGCCGATCGTCACGGAGCGGCCCAGCGCGTGGGACGCATAGCGCGCGGCCGCCGGTGCAAGATTGAAGCGCCCGAAAGTGACCAGGGCCGTGGCAATGATCACGACCACCAGGGCGACCAGGCCGAGGCCACAGATGGCAATTCGCCGTCGGGTCATTGGCCGTCCGGATCGGGCCGCGTGCTATTCGGGCAGCACGTCGCCGGAACCGCCAAACTCGGCCGGGAAGTCCTTCAGCTTGGGAAGGCCATCTTTCATCGGAAGCACCGTCTCGGCGTAGTTCACATGCACCACCGGAACGAACGGCAGATCGGGGATCGTCGCGGCGAAGACGTCGATCATGCTCAGCGGCGGGTGCACCGCCATCAGGTGGCCGCCGCACAGCCGGCAGAACTGACGGTGGCTCATGTCGGTCTTGTGATAGGTCTCGACGTGGTCCGCCCCTTTGGTCACCTTCACGGCGTCCGTGGACCAGAGGGAAAACGCGTTGACCGGGCCGCCGGACCAGGACCGGCAGGAACGGCAGTGACAATAGCCCATCGCGTTGGGTTGACCGGTGACCTCGACCTCCACCGCGCCGCAAAAGCAGCTTCCCTTATAAGAGTCGGCCATAGTGTTCCCTCCTTGTCTGGCGTGCCTTGTCTGGCGTGCGGAACCGTTGACCGAATGCGGCGCGGAGACAAGGAGAATCGGGTTGCGCTCACGCGGTCGCGATTGACGCCGCATGGTCTGTTCCGCCGGGGTTTCATCTCGGCGTGGAAGCCGGGCGTCCTGATGGCCGAAGCCGGCCGCCTGACCGTCCCCTGCTAACGATTATGTGTCCGGATCGCTCTCGCCTATCCCCCCTGCCCGGCCCACGCTATATCCCGCCGGATGCCCGCGACGCGCTCCTTGCTACGAATCGCCGTCAATGTCGCCGTAGACGGTGGCTTTGCGGCTCTCTCCGTCCCGTTGGCGCATTGGCTCGCCGACCCGGCGGCGCCGGCATCGTATCCGCTTTACACAATCCCGCTGGGCGCCCTGGCTTTGCTGCTGGCGGGCATTCCGTTCCGCCTTTCGCTGCAATACTGGCGGTTTGCCGCCATCGGCGATCTGCTGACCGTGGTCGCCAGCGCAGCGCTGGGCGCGGTGCTTTTCACCGGTGCGATGACGCTGACCGGCCTGCCCGAACCCAACGCCGCCTTCCCGTTCATCCACGCTCTGACGCTTCTGATCGCGCTCGGTGCGCCGCGGGTGCTCTACCGCTGGCGGCGGGACCGGCCGATGATCAAGCCCCGGCACGTTGATTCCGCCTCCATACTGCTGATCGGCAGCATCGAGGACGCCGACCTGTTCATCAGGGCGCTCGGCCAGGACCGGCGGCAGGCGTTCCGGGTGGAGGGGTTGCTGGCTTCATCCGACCGGCAAACCGGCCGCCGCATCCAGGGGCACACCATTCTGGGATCGCTCGACGATGCCGCCGCGGTCCTGACGCAACTGCACGTCGAGGACCGGCTGCCCGGCACGCTGGTCTTCGTCACCCCGGAACTGTCCGGCAGCCGGCTCGCGCAGGTGGTGACCCAGGCCGACCGGTTCGGCTTGCAGGTGCGCCAGGCGCCGCGGCCCACGGCGCTGGCCGATCCGGACAAGCCTCGGCAGGTCGAACTGCGGCCGGTGGCGATCGAGGACCTGCTGAACCGCCCGCAAGTGCCGCTGGACCGGGATGGCATGGCGCGGCTGATCCAGGGGCGCCGCGTCATCGTCACCGGCGCCGGCGGTACCATCGGCAGCGAACTGGCCCGCCAGGTCGCCGCGTTCGGACCCGGCACGCTGATCCTGCTGGACAACGGCGAATACGCGCTGTGGCAGATCGACCTGGAACTGGCGGAAAGCTATCCGCGGACCAACCGGAAGATGCTGATCGCCGATATCCGCGACGAGGCCCGCATCAGGGCGATTTTCGAGACCCATCGGCCGGAGCTGGTATTCCACGCCGCCGCTTTGAAACATGTGCCGATGGTGGAGGCCAACCCGCTGGAAGGCATCGCGACCAACGCCGCCGGCACCCGGCACGTGGCTGATGCCGCCAGGGCGTGCGGTGCGCTGGCCATGGTGCTGATCTCCACCGACAAGGCGGTGAACCCAACCAGCGTTATGGGCGCGTCCAAGCGGCTGGCCGAGATGTATTGCCAGGCGCTGGACAACGCGGCGCGCGCCGGCCAGTCCGGGATGCGCTGCATCACCGTGCGCTTCGGCAATGTGCTTGGCTCTACCGGGTCGGTGGTGCCGCTGTTCCAGCGACAACTGGCTCGGGGCGGCCCGCTGACCGTCACACATCCGGATATGCAGCGCTACTTCATGACGGTGCGCGAAGCGGTCGGTCTGGTGCTGCAGGCCAGTGTGCTCGGGGTCAACGGTGCGTGCCTGCCTTCGGGCGAGAACGGCGGCATTTTCGTCCTCGACATGGGCCCCCCGGTGAAGATCGTCGACCTGGCCCGCCAAATGATCCGTCTGGCCGGCCTGCATCCCGACCACGACATCGAAATCCGCTTCACCGGCCTGCGTCCAGGTGAAAAACTGTACGAGGAGCTGTTCCACGGCAAGGAGCCGCCGGTCCCCACAGGCTATCCCGGGCTGCTGATGGCCAGTCCGCGCACCGCCGATCCGGCCATCGTCGCGCGAGCAATCGAGGAAATCGGCAGCGCGTGCCGAGGCGGCCAGGTTAAGCTGGCGCTGATGCTGCTGGGCAGGCAGATTCCCGAATTCGAGCACAACATCGACGGCTCCGTCCGCGAAATACGAGCCTGAACCAGAGGTCCCATGCCCAACGCTCCGATCCCGTTCCTCGACCTGAAGGCGCAGCAGCAGCGCATTGCCACCGATCTGCGCCGCCGCCTGGACACGGTGCTCGCTCATTGCCAGTTCATCCTGGGGCCGGAAGTGCGCGAGTTGGAGGCCGAACTGGCTCGGTTCTGCGGCGCCAAGTATTGCGTTGGCGTCAGTTCCGGCACCGACGCGCTGCAGATCGCCATGATGGCCGAGGATATCGGGCCCGGCGACGCGGTGTTCCTGCCGGCGTTCACCTATACCGCGACCGCCGAGGTGCCGCTGCTGCTGGGCGCCACGCCGGTGTTCGTGGATGTCGATCCCCGGACTTTCCAGATCGACCCGGCCCATCTGGTGCAGCGGATCGAAACGGTGCGCGCCGCGGGCAAGCTGAAGCCGCGCGCGGTGGTGGGTGTGGACCTGTTCGGTCAGCCGGCGGACTGGCCGGCTCTGGTGGAGATCGGCCGTCACTACGACCTGTTCCTGCTGGACGACCTGGCGCAAAGCTTTGGCGGGTCGCTGCACGGCAAGATGCTGGGCAGCCAGGCCGACGCCACTGCGACCAGTTTTTTCCCGTCCAAGCCGCTGGGGGCCTATGGCGACGGCGGCGCCCTGTTCACCGAAAGCGAGGAACGGGCGGAACTGTATCGCAGCCTGCGCACGCACGGCGAAGGCAAGACCCGGTATGAGGTGCTGCGGACCGGCATGAATGGCCGGCTGGACTCGATCCAGGCGGCCGTGCTGCTGGCCAAGCTGGCGGTGTTCCCCGAGGAATTGCAAGCACGCGAGCGGATTGCCCTGGTGTACGACCAGCGGCTTGGCAACGCCGTGACGATACCGAAGCGGGTGCCGGACAGCACCAGCGCCTGGGCGATCTACGCCATCCTGCTGGCGGATGAGGCGGCTCGGGATCGGGTGCAGGCCGCGCTGAAGGCAGACGGCGTGCCGACGGCAATCTATTACCCTCGGCCGCTGCATCGGCAGCCGGCCTACAGCGCCCAGCATGATGGTTCGGCGCTGCCGGTGTCGGAGGATCTGGCCGGCCGGATTCTGGCGCTGCCAATCCACCCCGACCTGACGGATGCGGACGTGGACCGGATTTGTGAGGCGGTGCTGGCGGCGGTGTCGTAGGCCCGCCGGGGTTCCGACACGCTTTCAGGTGCCAGGTGAGCATGGACGTGACGTTCGGCGACTGTCATCGGCGACTTTCGATGGCGAACGAGGGAATTGGGGATTCCCGCCTGTCTGCGACCCGGCTGTCTGTGACCCGCCTGTCTGTGACAAGGCAATAACCGAGGCAGTGTCCAACACGCTGAAAGACAAACCCGTTCGGCAATACATCGCCGATTGAACGCAACCTGAAGTCCGAATCGCAGGTTCGGTTCCGCCGTCTTCGGAAACATCGGCAGCGAGACTAGCGCTTAATGGCACCCGTAACCCTTGACTCCCCTCACGAAACCTCTATCTCACCGTGGCGGCGGTAACTGGTATGACCGCATCATCGCTTCACCCCGGCCCGCGCCCCATAGCGACGCGGGCAAGCCGTGTTTCCTCTGATGAAACGCGCACACCACGGCAATCACCGGGCATATCCGGACATCCGTAACGGAACAAACGTCACTCATGGCATTATCCGCCACCGCGCGCGCGCAACAGCCCGTGCAAGACCATTTCCAAGGCGAGGATTTCGCCTCCCTCCTCGATGAATCCCTCGGCATCGACAGCGGCTTTGACGGCTCCGTCGTTACCGGCCGGGTCATCCGCCTCACCGACGAATTCGCTGTCGTCGATGTCGGACTGAAGTCCGAAGGCCGCGTCGCGCTGAAGGAATTCGGCCCGCCCGGCGCCAAGCCGGACGTCAAGCCCGGCGACATGATCGAGCTCTATGTCGAGCGCTACGAAGACCGCGACGGCACGATCATCCTGTCGCGTGAGAAGGCTCGGCGCGAGGAAGCCTGGACCAACCTGGAAAAGGCATTCGAGGCGCAGAAGCGCGTCGACGGCACCATCTACGGCCGGGTCAAGGGCGGCTTCACCGTCGACCTCGGCGGCGCCGTGGCCTTCCTGCCCGGCAGCCAGGTCGATATCCGCCCGGTGCGCGATGTCGGCCCGCTGATGGGCACGCCGCAGCCATTCCAGATCCTGAAGATGGACCGCGCCCGCGGCAACATCGTCGTGTCCCGCCGAGCAGTGCTGGAAGAAACCCGCGCCGAACAGCGCAGCGAGCTGATCCAGGGCCTGAAGGAAGGCATGATCCTCGACGGCGTGGTGAAGAACATCACCGACTACGGCGCGTTCGT
>DATAZJ010000549.1:0-4587 GCA_036272115.1 Rhodopila sp.
TAGCGCGCCAGCACGTGTAGCCGGGCCGATGCAGCGCACGCTTTTTAAGGCGGCTCTCGACGTAGCCACGATAGACCCGGCATTCCGGCCGGAGGCGATTTTCGCGTGTGTCCACCAATCTGGTTGCGATTGCCGAGGGTCCCGCCGGTCATTGCCACCAGCGCGGTTCCGTCAAATTCGTAGCGCAATTCCTGGCGGCGTTCCCACGCCAGGAATTGGTCCACCGTCATCGGCCGCCGCTGTGCGATGCTCGTGCCGACGAGGATGGCACAATCGGTATTGCGGCGTGTATTGCGATCTATGTTGCCTCCCCGGCCAGCACCTTTCCGAACAGTTCGAAATGCTTCCCGGTCCAGCGGGTTAGCTGCATCTGCCGGATGGGATGGAAGTTGGAGGCGCTGGTGTTGATCTTGATGCCCGGCAGCAGCACCGGGATTTCCAGGTCCTGCAGGCTGGCGGCCTGCTTCATGATGTTGGTTCGGGAGAAATCGGTGCCGCACTGTTTCAGCACCTGCCACAGGCACATCGTTACGCCGTAGCCGAACACCGTGCCACCGTCGGTCAGGTCGGCGCCCGGCATGTACTTGCCCATGAACGCTCGCCACTGGTTCATCCCCGCATCGTTCTTCCAGCTTGGGTCGGTGGGGTCTTTCAGATAGGCCGCGCTGATCATGCCGGTGGCGTTCTCGGGTCCGGCGGGGGTGATGACCGATCCTACCGAGATCGAAACATTAGTCATGAAGTGCAGGGGCTTCCAGCCCAGATCGGCGATTTTTCGGATCGTCTGGGCGGCGAACTTGGGCGTCGCGGCGGTGATCAGCACGTCGGCGCCGGAGGCCTGCAATGCGACTGCCTGCGAATCGATCGTGGCATCGGTCGTTTCATAGGATGCGACCTTCACCACGCGCTTGTCGAACTCGTTGCCGAGGGCGTCGCGGACGCCGGCGGGGTAGTCTTTGCCGAAATCGTCGTTCTGGTACAGGATCGCGATCTTGGCGTCGGGTTTTTCCTTCAGGATATAGCGGGTGTAGATCTGCGCCTCGGTCCGGTAGCTGGGCTGCCATCCCATGACCCAGGGGTAGTGCTGGGGATCGCCCCATTTGTTGGCGCCGCTGCCCAGGAAGATCAGCGGCACGCGCTTTCCGTTGGTATAGCGGAAAATGGCGGTGTTCGACGGCGTGCCGATGGTGGCGAAGATGAAGGCGACTTCGTCCTGTTCCACCAGGCGCCGCACCTGGTCCACCGTTTTCGGCGGGCTGTAGCCGTCATCCACCGAGTCATAGACGATCTTCCGGCCGCCGACGCCGCCTTGCTCGTTGATCATCTTGAACACGGCGGCCTCGGTGCGGGCGATGATGCCGTAGGCCGACGCGGGGCCGCTGTAGGCGGCGGTGTTGCCGATTTTCAGTTCGGTGGCTGTTACACCTGGTGTGGCTTCGGCGGCGCGCACGCGGATCGGCAGGCTGGCGGCGGCAAGTCCCGCCAGGAACATTCGTCTGGACATTGATTTCCTCCCGTTGATTTTCTTGGGAGGCTACACGGTTTGCTGGAGGATACCAGTCGTGCGTGGGGTTGACTGGTATGGGCGCAGGGTTGCGGTGGGGACATGGGTCGTGGTTACGCGGTCATGCCGACGTCCGGGTCGAATCCCTTTTGGCTTTTCGCAATGAAGGCGTGGCTGCCGACCTTCGTCGCCAGGACGGCGGGAGGCAAGCGCAGGACGGTCAAACGCCGAGCCGCCTGGCAAGGCGAGCAAAATACGCGGGAATGGGCTACCGGGTGCCGTAGAAGCGGTCGCCGGCATCGCCGAGGCCGGGGCGGATGTAGCCGTGGCTGTCGAGTTCGCGGTCGATGGCGCCGGCGAAGACCGGGACATCGGGATGGGCCTCGGTGAAGGCTGTCACGCCGTCCGGCGCGGCGAGCAGGCAGACGAATTTCATGGCCTGGACCCCGGCCTGCTTCAGGCGGGTGGCCGCGGCGATCGCCGAGTATCCGGTCGCGAGCATCGGGTCGACCAGGATGACCAGGCGGTTGGCGATGTCATTCGGCAGCTTCAGGTAATATTCCACCGGGCGCAGCGTTTCCGGGTCTCGGTACAGGCCGATATGGCCAACGCGCGCGGATGGGACCAGGTCGAGGATGCCTTCGAGGATGCCGTTGCCGGCGCGCAGGATGGAGACGATGCAGAGTTTCTTGCCGGCCAGGTGTTCGGCCTGCATGGTTTCCAGTGGGGTCTCGATCTCGATCGGTTCCAGCTTCAGGTCACGGGTGACCTCGTAGGCCATCAGCAGGCTGATCTCGCGTGCGACCTGGCGGAACAGGGCGGTGGTGGTGGTCTTGTCGCGCAGCAGGGTCAGCTTGTGGCGCAGCAGCGGGTGATCCAGCACGGTCACGGTCGGCATGGCGTTCGTCTCCCTTCCACGGTGCGTCTAAGCCGCTCGTTTGGCGGCCAGGATACGGACAATCACCAGGGAGCAGAGGATAACCACAAAGGAGAACACTGTCGTCAGGGTTCCCAGCGCGTACAGCACCGGGGTCGTTACGCTGGTGGTCATGCCGAAGATTTCCAGCGGCAGGGTGTTGTCGCTGCCGGCGGTCAGCAGGGTGCGGGCGAACTCGTCATAGGACAGGGTGAAGCCGAACAGGGCGATGCCGATGACGCCCGGCATGATGATCGGCAGGACGACGTGGCGGAACGACTGCCACGGTGTTGCCCCCTGGTCGCGGGCGGCTTCCTCCCATGATCGGTTGAAGCGGTTGAAGATGGCGAACATGATGAGCAGGCCGAACGGCAGGGTCCAGGTCAGTTGCGCGCCGAACGCCGAGCTGTACCAGTCGGGATCGAGGCCCAGCGCGTTGAACAGCAGGCCGACGCCGAGGCTGACCAGGATCGACGGGATGATGAGGCTGGCGACGGTCAGGGTGAACAGCGGGCCGGAGCCGCGGAAGCGCCGGCGGAAGGCCATGCCGGCGGCCAGCGAGACGACGACGGTCGAGATCATCACCATCGTTGCCAGGGCGAACGAGCGCATCAGGGAGCCGCCGAAATCGCCGACGGCCTGGGTCTGGAACAGGCGGGCGAACCAATGGAGGGAGAAGCCGTTCATCGGGAAGGTGAGGCCTCCGTCGGGGCCCTGGAACGACAGCACCAGGATGGTGAGGGTCGGGCCATAGAGGAACAGGATGAACAGTCCCAGGATGCCGAGCAGGATGGCGTGGCGGAGCTTGGCGGCCACTAGAGTTCCTTCCTGATATCGACGATGCGCAGGATCGCGGTGATCATCATCAGCACCACCGCCAGCAGCACGACGGCGTTGGCGCAGGCGGCGGGGTATTCCAGCGAGGAGATCTGGTTGGCGATCATCAGGCCGATCGAGGCGCTCTGACCGCCGCTCATGAGCCGGACGGTGATGAAGTCGCCCATCACCATCGTTACGACGAAGATCGAGCCGATGGCGATGCCGGATTTGGACAGCGGAATGATCACGCTGGTGATGGTGCGCCACCAGCCGGCGCCGCCGTCCAAGGCGGCCTCCAGCAGGCGGCGGTCGATGCGCATCATGGTGTTGAAGATCGGGGTGACCATGAACAGGACGTAGAGGTGGGTGTCGGCCAGGATCACGGCGAAGTCGGAGAACAGCAGGAAGGTCAGCGGGTGGTGGATCAGGCCGAGCTTCAGGAGGGTGCTGTTCAGCAGGCCCTCGCGGCCGAGGAACGGGATCCAGGAGATCATGCGGATGATGTTGGAGGTCAGAAACGGCACGGTGCAGACCAGGAAGAGGACCATGCGGGTGGTCTGGCCGCGGATTTCGAATGCCAGGATGTAGGCGACGGTGAAGCCGAGGACGGTGGTGACGGCCCAGACGATGGCGGTGTAGCGGAAGGTGTTGAGGTAGGTGCGCCAGGTGACCGCGGAACCGAGGGCGTCGGTGTAGTTGGTCAGCTCGAAGGCGGGGAACATCTGGACACTGTTGTAGTCGAAGAAGCTGACGACGATCAGGGCGCACATCGGCAGCAGGAGGAAGACGATCAGGATGGCGGCCAGGGGGGCGGCCTGGAGGAAGGGCACCAGTTTCAGTCGCTCCACGGGGTTACCTTCCGTTTTGTGCGGCGCAGCGTCGCAAGTGAGGGATGGGGGGTCAAGGGTCGAAATAGCGGCGGATTATCGGATACCGTAGCGTAGGTGGATCGATCTGGACCGACGTATCAACAGGTGTCACGCCGGTTTCCACGCGACCCAGACCATCGCCGGGGTCAGCGAAGGGGCCGAGCGGGTAGGGCATGTCGGGGTGGGGCGTGTCGGAGCGGGGCGTGTCGGAGCGGGGCGTGTCGGAGAGGCGGGCGGACTGGACGAAGGCGTGGGTGGTGAGCCTTCGCTCACCACGACGTTGAGAGGGGCGACGTTGAGAGGGGCGACGCTGACGGGGGCGGCGCTGACGGGGGCGACGCTTTGGGTGCCTTGGATCAGGCGGCGATGAATTCGTTCCATTTCTGGACCATGTAGCGGTCCTCGTTCATCACGGAGTTCCAGCAGGCGATGCGGCTCATGCGTTCCTGGAAGGAACCGCCGTCGCGCACCTCGCCGGT
>DATAZJ010000550.1:0-5019 GCA_036272115.1 Rhodopila sp.
CTGGATCGTAGAACGCTTGCTCCTCCAGGCCCGGTTCCAGAGTCTCCAGCGGGTAGTCCGCCGGGACATAAGCGGAAAGACAGATTTCCTCGAAGGCGCGGCCACGGTCTGTGCCGGTGACGCTGAACCGGCCGTTTTCGAAGACGATGTCCTCCAGCGCGGCCTCCAGTTGATGGGCGGCGATCTTGCGACCCTTCAGGATGACCTTGTTGGCCGCCATCGACAGCGCCGACCCACCGACGACCAGCGAGCGCGAGCCGTAGGTGCCCATGCCGAATTGCACGCGGTCGGTATCGCCGAACACGACGTCGACGTTCTCGGCCGGCACGCCCAGTTTTTCCGAAACGATCTGCGCGAACGTCGTCTCGTGTCCCTGGCCATGCGAGTGGGTGCCGATCAGTACCGTCACATGGCCGGTCGGATGCACGCGGACGGTCGCACTCTCATACAGGCCGCCGCGCGCACCCATCTGAATCGCCAACCGGGAGGGCGCCAGGCCGCAGGCCTCCACGTAGGTGCTGATCCCGATGCCGCGAAGCTGGCCGCGTTTGACGGATTCCGCCTTGCGGGCGGGGAAGCCGGCCCAGTCGGCAACCTCCAGCGCCCGGTCCATGCAGCCCATGGGATCGCCGCTGTCGTACATGACCACCACCGGCGTCTGATAGGGAAACGCTTCCTTCGGGATCATGTTGCGGCGGCGGATTTCGATCCGGTCCATGCCGAGGTCGGACGCCGCGACGTCCACCAGCCGTTCCAGCAGGAAGGTTGCCTCCGGACGGCCGGCGCCGCGATAGGCATCGACCGGGACGGTGTTGGTGAAGACAACCTTCACCTCACAATAGATCGCCGGCGTAGTGTAGACGCCGCCCAGCAGAGGCGCATACAGATTGGTCGGAATGTTGGGAGCGAAGGTCGAAAGATAGCCGCCCATGTTGGCCAGGGTGGAAACGCGCAGGCCCAGGAACTTGCCGGTTTCGTCCAGCGCCAGTTCGGCCTCGCTGACATGGTCTCGCCCTTGCGCATCCGACACGAAGCCCTCACTGCGGTCGGCCACCCATTTAATCGGCCGGCCGAGGCGCCTTGCGGCCCAGGTCAGCACCGCTTCCTCGGCGTAATGGAACTGCTTGACGCCGAAGCCGCCGCCGACATCCGGGGCAACGACGCGAAGCTTGTGCTGCGGGATCTTGAGCACGAAGTTGCCCATCAGCAGGCGCACGACATGCGGGAACTGGCTGGTCGTCCACAGCGTCGTGCGGTCGGTGGAGCGTTCGTATTCGGCCACCGCCGCCCGCGGCTCCATCGGATTGCCGATCAGCCGGTTGTTGACCAGGCTGATGCGGGCGATGTGGACGGCGCCCTGGAACGCGGCATCGGTCGCGGCTTTGTCGCCCATTTCCCAGTCGCAGCAGAGGTTGCCGGGGACGTCGTCGAACAGTTGCGGGGCGTCGGGGCGGACGGCTTCCAACACGCCGACGACGGCGGGCAGGATTTCGTATTCGACGACCAGCGCCTCGGCCGCCAGGCGCGCCAGCTCGATGGTCTCCGCCACCACGAAGGCGACGGCATCACCGACATGCCGTACCTTGTCATGCGCCATGGCCGGGTGCGGCGGCTCCTTCATCGGCAATCCGTCCTTGCCGTGGATGCCCCAGCCGACCGGCATCCCGCCCACGTCATCTGCAACCAGGTCAGCGCCGGTCAGCGCCGCGATCACACCCGGGATCGCCAGCGCCGCACTGGCATCGATCCCCCGCAGCCAGGCATGCGCATGCGGCGAGCGGACGAAGACGCCGAAGGTTAGGCCCGGCCGCTTCAGATCGGCCACATAATTGCCCCGCCCCGTCAGAAAGCGTTTGTCCTCACGCCGCAGCAGGGATGCGCCGATGCCGGTTGGATTGACCATCTCAGACCTCCTGTGTCGCGGTGTGCATCGCCGCTGCGCCGGCCAGCACCGAGGCGACGATGTTCTGGTAGCCGGTGCAACGGCATAGGTTGCCCTCGAGCCCGGCGCGAACCTGGTCCTCGGTCAGGGCCGGGTTCAGGGTGGCGAGTTCCACCGCGCTCATGATCATGCCGGGTGTGCAAAAGCCGCACTGCAGGCCGTGGTTTTCGTGGAACGCGGTCTGCATCGGGTGCAGTTCGGCGGCGGGCTGGGTGGCGGCCAGGCCTTCGATCGACAGCACGTCCGCGCCCTCCAGGGCGACGGCCAGCACGGTGCAGCTTTTCACCGAACGTCCGTTGACGTGGACGACGCAGGCGCCGCACTGACTGGTGTCGCAGCCGATATGGGTGCCGGTGAGGCACAGGGTCTCGCGCAACAGGTCTGACAGCAGAGTGCTGGGCGGGATGTCCACCTGAACGGCGCCTCCGTTCACGGTCAGGGCTAGTTTCATCTTGCTTCTCCTTCAGTCCGCCCGCCGCGATGCGGCACTAGTCATTCACTCGCCACGATGCGACCCTAGTCATTCGACAGTAAATGCGCCTGGCCGATGTCCCACCAGCCGGTGGCCTTGATGCCGATGCCGATCGGGTCGTCGAAGTAGACGTCTTCGTCGACATAGACGACGAAGTCGGGACCGGCAGCCCGAGCGCCAAGGGTCGCCTTCACGTATGTGCCCTGGTATTCGATGGCCCGCACGACACCGGTCACCTGATTGACTGCCGGCACCCCCGGGGCGCCGGCTCGGACCAGCCGGACGCGGTCGCGGCGGACTGCGAAAGATAGCTCATTGCCGACGGGTGCGGCTCGGCCAGGCATGCGGACGGCGTAGGCACCGCCGTCGGGGCCTGCCAGGGTCGCGATCCCGCCGGCGACACTCCGCACCGCGCCGGACATGACGTTCTGGCCGCCCATGAAGCGCGCGACGTAGGCATTGTCCGGCTCGGTGTAGATCGCCCGGGCATTTGCGGTCTGCACGATGTGGCCTTGCGACATCACAACGACTTGATCCGCGACGGCAACGGCTTCCAACTGAGTGTGGGTGACGTGGATGAAGGTGATCCCAAGCCTCTGCTGCATTTCCTTGAGTTCGGCGCGCATCTGCAGCCGGAGGAATTCGTCGAGCGCGGATAGCGGCTCATCCAACAGCAGCACCCGCGGCTGGGTGATAATGGCTCGGGCCAGGGCGACGCGCTGCTGCTGGCCACCCGACAGTTGGGCGGGCAGGCGGTTGGCGTGGTCGGTGAGTTGTACCTGCTCGATCACCCGGTCAGCCTCGCGGTTGCGTTCGGCCTTGCGGACACCGCGCACCCGCATGCTGAACGCGACATTGTCGCGGACCGACAGATGCGGGAACAGGGCGTAGCTCTGGAACATCATGGCGGTGCCGCGGGTGCGCGGGGTCTGACCGGTGACGTTGCTGCCGTCGATGAGGATTTCGCCGTGGGTGGGTTCCTCGTGGCCCGCGATCATGCGCAGCAGAGTCGTCTTGCCGCAGCCGCTCGGCCCCAGCAGGCAGCAGTAGCTGCCCCCGGCAATGCGCAGGTTGATGCCGTCCACGGCCAGGGTGCCGTTTGGGAAGCGCTTGACGATACCGGCCAGTTCGACCGCTCCCGGTGGGGTCGCGAGGTTGGCGACGGTGGTGGGCGTGGGGCTGTCCATGGGGTGGGGCGGCTCCTTCAAGACTTGGCCACCGCACCCAGCCGCCGCCGCTGGATGAGCGCAATCGAGCCGAGCGAGATGATGATGACAACGAACGATAGCGCGGTGGTCAGGGTCCCCAGTGCGTAGATGGCGGGTGAGGTGACGTTCTGGGTCATGCTCCAGATCTCGATCGGGACGGTGTTGTTGGACCCCACGGTTTGCAGGGTGCGGGCGAATTCGTCGTACGACAGGGTGAAGCCGAACAACGCCACGGCGATCACGCCCGGCAGCAGGATCGGCACGACGACCATGCGCAGCGTTTGCAACGGATGCGCGCCGAGATCGACCGCGGCTTCCTCATAGGAGGGGCTGAAGCGGCCGAACACGGCGAACATGATGAGCAAGCCGAACGGCAGCGTCCACGACAACTGCGCGCCCAGGGCCGAGGTGTACCAGTCGGTCTGCCAGCCCAGGAGTTGGAACATCAGGCCGATGCCGATGCCCAGCACGTAACCGGGCGCGACCAGGGCGGCGATGACCAGGTAGAACAGCGGGCCGGCGCCCCAGAAGCGGGTGCGAAAGGCCATGCCGGCGGCGAACGAGATGGCGACGGTCAGCACCATGACCAGCACGGCCAGCGGCAGCGAGCGGCCGATCGCGCCGACCAGATCGCCGGTGTCGCTCTGGTCGATCAACTGCTGGAACCAGTGCAGGCTGAAGCCTCGGAGCGGGAAGCTGAGGCCGCCGAGCGGGCCCTGGAACGACAGGATGTAGATGCAGAACATCGGGCCGTAGAGGAAGATCACGTAAAGGGTGAAAATCCCGGCGAGCAGGTAGAAGGTCCACGGCCGGCCGCCGGTGCTGGAGACGATGGCCATTCAGCGATCCCCCACCAGTTCGGGGCGGATATCGAGCACGCGCATGATGGCGGCGACGGCGGCTGTCAGCACCAGCAGCAGGATGACGGCACTGGCGGCGGCGTGCGGGAACAGCAGGGTCGAGATGTCGTCAACCATCGCCGAAACGACCGAGGCGTCGCCACCCCCGCTCATGATTTTCACGACGTAGAAGTCGCCCATGACCAGGGTGACGACGAACACCGAACCCAGCACGATGCCACTTTTGCAGAGCGGGACGACGACCATGGTCATGGTCTTGAGGCGGCCGGCGCCGGCGTCGAGCGAGGCCTCGAACAACGCTGGATCGATGCGGCTCATGGCGTTGAAGATCGGCACGATCATGAAAATGGTGAAGAGGTGGACGTAAGAGACGACGACGGCAAAGTCTGAATAGAGCAGGAATTGCAGCGGCTGGTGAATCACCCCGATGTCCATCAGGGCCTGGTTGATGACGCCCTGCTTGCCCAGCAGCGGCAGCCAGGAAATCATCCGGATGATGTGGGAGGTCCAGAACGGCACGGTGCAGATCAGGAACAA
>DATAZJ010000551.1:0-1909 GCA_036272115.1 Rhodopila sp.
CCGCCGGCGCGCCGGTGCTGTTCGTCTGTCATCTGATGGGCCTGGTGTTTTTTGGGCTGCTGATCGGCGGAGCGGAACTGGTCCAGGTTTATCGGCATCGTCGGTTTCGGGTAGCGGTGGAGCGCGGGCTGGTGTTGGCCGCGGTGTTTGCCGTGCCCGTGGTGCTGTATGCGGTCTCGGACCTGCGGCATCTGGGGGGCGACGCTGCTTTCCTGCCTATCGGACAGAAGCTGCTGCAACTGGTGACGGTTTTCGCCAATTATGACGGGCGGTTGGATCTCGCCACCGCGGGGTTCGCGTTTGGGTTGCCCTTGCTGTGCCTGCTATCGCGACGGGGGTCGGTGCCGGGCCCGGCCGGGTGCACCATCGCGTTGCTGCTGATCGGGTTCCTGGCGATGCCATATGGCTGGAAAGGGACATTCCGGCTGGATACGCGGTTTGCCGTCATGCTGGGATTCATGCTGTTTGCCGGGTTCGTTCCAGCGCGCTGGCCGCTCGGGCTCCGGCGTGGTGTGGCCGGGGCGATCGTGGTGCTGTTCGCGGTTCGGATGGGGTTGTTGGGTATCGCCTGGGCGGCCCATCGCACCGACCTGGCCGATCTGCGCGCGGTGCTGGAGCCGGTGCGGCCTGGGCAGGCGGTGTATGTTGCCGAGGCAGGTCTGCGAGAGGCGCCGGCGTACTGGGCGGCGAACCCAGGCTGGCGGCTATTGTCCAACGGCGTGCGGATGGATGAGCATCTCGGGGCGCTGGTGCTGATCGAACATCGGGCGTACTGGCCGTTCGAATTCGACGAGGTTTCCCAGCAGCCGATGCGGACCAGATCGGCATATCGCCGGCTTGCCGAACGGGTGGGCAGCCTGCCGGATCGGGCGGCGGCCGCCGTCGCCAATGTCTGCGGGTTCGACTACGTGCTGCTGTTGGCGGCCGACGCGGTACCCCGCCTGCCGAACGATCGGTTCACGCTGGCGGACCGGTCCGGGTTCGCGGCCCTCTACACGATCAAGGCATGCAGGGAGACGCCATGACCATCTGTTGGAGACCGTGCCGGTCCGGTGGAGTGGTTTCGCTCGATACCGGCCGCCACGGCGTGCCATTGGCGAAGGGTACCGAGCTGCGTCAGCAGCAGGCCGGCGACGATCATTGCCATACCCAGCCAGAATGATGGCGTCACCTGCTCACCGTAACACCACCAGCCGATCAGGGGTACGGTCACGGTCGCGCCGGCGATCCAGGGGTAGGCCTCGATAAGGGGCACGCGTGACAACACGTAGATCCAAACGACTGTGGCCGTGCCGTAAAGCACCAGTGCAAGGTAGAAGCCTGGAAGTATTGGCACCAGCAGGAAACCGAGGATAAGGGAACGCCAACGGGCAATGTCTGGCGGCTGACCAGTCAGAGACACTGGGCAATCGTCCGCTCTATGTTGCAGATCGTGGTCTTGTAGCAGGCGCCGCTAAAACCGGCGATCCGCCGGGCAAAGCGGTACAACTCGTTTTCCGTCGGTCCCGACACGATGAATACGCCCTTCAGACCGAGCGCGGGGCAGAGCGGCGCCTGTGAAGTTGACGAATTCCCGGTGAGCCGGGTCGAGGGGCATGGCTCGGCGCCGACGCCCGGGTCGGCGGCGAGGCGATCGCGAGCAGCGTCTCCGCTAGCGGTTCCACGGTCTACCGGACCAAACGCCGCTTCGTGCAAGGCAATCTCGAACGCGCACTCAGCGAGGGGGCGCGACCGGGAGCACCCCGCAAGCTATCCGGCAAGGAGGCGGCGCTCCTGGTGGCGACCGCGTGCTCCAGCCCTCCGGCGGGGCATGGAAATCGGTGTGCTCCGCGGTCAATGCCGCATCGATTTTGGTCAGAGGGGTCAGAAGCGAACTTTCTTGCCGCTGAACGCGGATGCTGCGTATTTG
>DATAZJ010000552.1:0-1628 GCA_036272115.1 Rhodopila sp.
GCCAACGAAATCCCGACGCTGCTGGTGGTCGTCATCGTCCTCATGGTCATCGTCCGCCCCTTCTAAGGAATCCCCGCCCTGTCCCTGCGCATCGTCGATGTCCGTGAGGTCACCAAGCCGATCAGTTCCCCGATCCGCAACGCCTACATCGATTTTTCCAAAATGACCTCCAGCCTCGTCGCCGTGGTCACCAACGTCCAGCGCGACGGCAAGACCGTCGTCGGCTACGGCTTCAACTCCAACGGCCGCTACGGCCAGGGCGGATTGATCCGGGAGCGATTCGCCCCCCGCATCCTCGAAGCCGACCCCGCTGCCCTGCTGGACGGAACCGGCGACAACCTGGACCCGGACAAGGTCTGGGCCAGCATGATGCGCAACGAAAAGCCGGGTGGCCACGGCGACCGGTCCGTCGCCGTCGGCACCATCGACATGGCGGTCTGGGACGCCATCGCCAAGATCGCCGGCAAGCCGCTGTTCCGCCTGCTCGCCGAACGCCACGGCGTCGTGGCCGATCCCAACATCTTCGTCTACGCCGCCGGCGGCTACTACTACCCCGGCAAGGACGACTCCGCCCTGTGCGCCGAGATGCGCAGCTACCTGGAACGCGGCTACAGCGTGGTGAAAATGAAGATCGGCGGCGAATCCATCGCCGAGGACCGCCGCCGCATCGAGGCCGTGCTGAAGGAAATCGGCCCGCACGCGCGCCTCGCGGTGGACGCGAATGGCCGTTTCGACCTGCAAACGGCGATCGACTACGCCAGGATGCTGCGCGACTACGACCTGTTCTGGTACGAGGAAGCCGGGGACCCGCTGGACTACCAGCTACAGGCGGCGCTGGCGGAATTCTATCCCGCGCCGATGGCGACCGGCGAAAACCTGTTCAGCCACCAGGACGCCCGCAACCTGATCCGCCACGGCGGCATGCGCCCCGACCGCGACTGGCTGCAATTCGACTGCGCCCTGTCCTACGGCCTCTGCGAATACCAGCGCACGCTGGCGATGCTGAAGGACCATGGCTGGTCCTGGAAGCGCTGCATCCCGCATGGCGGCCACCAGATGTCCCTGAACATCGCCGCCGGCCTCGGCCTGGGCGGCAACGAGAGCTATCCGGATGTGTTCCAGCCCTACGGCGGCTTCCCCGACGGCACCCAGGTCCGCGACAGCATCGTAACGCTGCCGGACCTGCCCGGAATCGGCTTCGAAGCGAAGTCCGACCTGTATTCCATCATGCGGGAATTGGCGGTTTAGCCAGGCCGGGCGAAGGACTGAGGCACCGCCCTGTCCACCCGTCATGGTGAGCGGAGGCTCACCCTCCACGCCTATCGTCGTCATGGTGAGCGGAGGCTCACCATCCACGCCTTGGGTGGCAAAATCGAAAGGCGTGGATACTGGCATTCGCCAGAATGACGGGACGCCAAGCACAAACCATAACGTAATAACAACGCTTACGCGTGCAACCGAGCAATATCGAGCAACACGTTGGCTTCCAGGGCCTTCTCGTCCAGCCGGTGCTTCACCAGGTCGCCGATGCTGATAATCCCGACCAGGTGACCGTCATCGACCACCGGCAGATGCCGGATACGCGCCATCGTCATGGCCGCCAGCGCGGTGTCGATGCTGTCGCCCGA
>DATAZJ010000553.1:0-4714 GCA_036272115.1 Rhodopila sp.
GCCAGCGGGGCGACCTCGATCTCGCCGTTGGTCATGCGGCGGATGACCTGGTCGGCGGGCATCATGTCGTGCAGTGCGTCGTAGAGCGGGCGCAGATAGGGGTCGATCTTCTCTTTCATGTCGCCTGGCAGGAAACCGAGCCGTTCGCCGGCCTCGACGGCCGGGCGGGACAGGACAATGCGGTCGACCTTGCCGGCTTGCAGCATGGCGACCGCCTGGGCGACGGCCAGGTAGGTTTTGCCGGTGCCGGCGGGGCCGACGCCGAACACCATCTCATTATTCGTAAGCGCTTCCATGTAGGCGGCCTGCCCGGGGCTGCGCGGAGCCACCGCGCCGCGGCGGGTGCGGATCGCCGGAAGGTCCGACAGCGGCAGCCGCGGATCGTTCTCGGTGTCCGTCAGACGGATTGCCGCCTCGATCTCTGCCCTTCCCACGCTCTCACCTCGTTCCAATCGCCGCCAAAGTCCGCTCAGCATCTCTTGGGCGACATCGACCCGCGATGCATCCCCGGCGATGGCGACCCGATTGCCGCGGCAGGAGAGGCGGACCCCCAGTGCCTGCTCGATCCTGACCAGATGCCGGTCGTGATCCCCCAACAGCAGGGGCAGCAGGGTGTTGTCGTTGAACTGGAGGGTGATGGCCTTGCCGCCGGTGGCGGCGGAGGATGCCATTGCTTTGCCGCTGGCGGCGGCAGGCGGTGCCTGGGGGGCAAGGTGTGTCAAGCTGTTCGTCTCTCCTGGATAAGGGTTCCCGCTAGTGAGTTTGGATGGTTGGCGACGATTCGCACCAAGGCTTCGGTACCAATCAGATTGGTATTTCCCGACAGATGCACAGGTTGCAGAAATGGTGAGCGTCCGGCGATCTGGCCAGGGTGGCGGCCGGGACCGGTGAACAGCACCGGCAGGTCCAATCCGACGCAGCCGGCGCCGAATTTCACCTGCTGATCGCGCAGCAGGGCTTGCAGGGTCTGCAGGCGGCGGTCCTTGTCCGTTTCCGGGATTTGGACGGGCGCGCCGGCCGCCGGCGTGCCGGGCCGGGACGAGTATTTGAAGCTGTAGGCCATCGCGAAATTGACGTCCCGGACCAGGGTCATGGTGGCTTCGAAATCGGCCTCGGTTTCACCCGGATGGCCGACGATGAAATCGGATGACAGCGCCATGTCCGGACGGGCATGGCGGAGTTTGTCCACGATGCGGCGGTAATCGTCTGCCGTGTGCTTGCGGTTCATCGCCGCCAGCATGCGGTCGGACCCGGACTGCACCGGCAGATGCAGGAACGGCATCAGGGTCGGCAGGTCGCCATGGGCGGCGATCAAATCGTCATCCATGTCACGCGGATGCGACGTGGCATACCGCAGCCGCGGCAGGTTCTCGATGTCGGACAGTTCGCGTAGCAGGCGGCCGAGGCCCCAGGTGGAGCCGTCCGGCGCCTCGCCATGCCAGGCGTTGACGTTCTGGCCGAGCAGGGTGATTTCGCGGGCACCTTGGGCGACGAGATGGCGGGCTTCGCGCAGGATGGCGGCGGCGGGGCGGCTTTGTTCGGCGCCGCGGGTGTAGGGAACCACGCAGAAGCTGCAGAATTTGTCGCAGCCTTCCTGGATGGTCAGGAAGGCGGTCACGCCTTGCGGGGTGGTGCTTTCCGGCAGGTGGTCGAACTTGTCCTCGGGCGGGAAGTCGGTCTCGATCACCTTTTGGCCGGCGCGGGATGCCCTTGCCACCATTTCCGGCAGGCGATGGTAGGTCTGCGGCCCCAGCACGATATCGACATACGGTGCTCGGGCCAGGATTTCCGCGCCTTCGGCCTGGGCGACGCACCCGGCGACCGCCAGGATCATGTTGCCGCCGGCGGCTTCCTTCACCAGGCGCAACCGGCCCAGTTCGGAAAACACCTTTTCAGCCGCCTTGTCCCGGATGTGGCAGGTGTTGAGGATCACCATGTCGGCGCCCTCCGGCTGCGCGGTCGGGGCATAGCCCAGCGGCGCGAGGACATCGGTCATCCGGCCGCTGTCATACACGTTCATCTGGCAACCCCAGGTGATGACATGCAGACGCTTGGTTGGGATCATCGAGGAGATTCCGCACAACCCGGCCGAACCGTTCCGGCGCGGGGAGCGGGAGGAATGATCGGCCCGACCGGTAAGGTCAAGCATAACAGCAAAATCGGTCGCGATAGCGCGAGGTTGCCTCCTTGGGTTGAAGCAGTGTGCCAGTATCGGACCGGTTCGTGTCAATAACGCTCTGACCCGTCACGCAGGGTTCATGGGCGTCCGGACTGTTGCCTCCGGCCGGGAACTGACGTTTGCTTCCCGCCAATCGACGGGTGAGGAAACCAGCAAATGGCAATCAATTCGATGTCCGGGCGCCGTTCGGTGTTGATCGGCGCGGCGGCGGCGCTCGCCGCGGGGCGGGCCGTTCCTGGTTTCGCCGCGGCGGACCCGGTCGTCGAAACGACGCGGGGCAAGGTGCGCGGCGCCAGGCAGGGCAGCGTCCTGACCTTCAAGGGCATTCGCTACGGTGAAACGACCGGCGGCGCCAACCGCTTCCTGCCGCCGGTGCCGGCGAAGCCCTGGGCCGGAATCCAGGATGCACTGACGCTGCCCGCCTCCGCCCCGCAGCCGCCCACATCCGGACGTGGCCTGGAGGCATGGTATTCCACGATCCAGCCGGTCAGCGAGGACTGCCTGTTCCTCAACGTCTTCACCCCCGGCATCGGCCGGGGGCGCCGGCCGGTCATGGTGTGGCTGCATGGCGGCGGCTGGGCGAGTTGCTCCGGCACGGCACCCGGCTTCGACGGCACCAACCTGGCGCGCGGCGGCGACGTCGTCGTGGTGACGATCAACCATCGGCTGAACGCGTTCGGCTACCTCAACATCGGCGGCACCGATGCCCGCTTCGCCGATGCCGGCAACGCCGGGGTTCTGGACATGGTGGCGGCGCTGCACTGGGTCCGCGACAACGCGGCCGCGTTTGGCGGCAACCCCGGCAATGTCACCATCTTCGGCCAATCCGGCGGCGCGGCGAACGTGACCGCACTGATGGGCATGCCGGCCGCCAAAGGATTGTTCCACAAGGCGATCGCCCAGAGCTGCTCCGGCGGCCTGCGCCTGGACGGCATGGAAGAATCCGCTCGGCAGACGCACGCCTTGGCCACGCAACTGGGGCTGACCGAGGCGACCGGCGCCGCCTTGCGGGCCGTGCCGATGGAGCAACTGATCGCCGCCACAAGAAAGGTCGCCGACCCGTTCCGCCCGGTGCTGGACGGCCGCAGCTTCCAGGCCAATCCGTTCGACCCGACGGCGCCTGCGACCGCGGCCGACGTCCCGCTGATGATCGGCAATGCCGCGACCGAGGCGACCCTGTTCATGGCCGCCAATATGGCCAATTTCTCGCTGGACGCGGCGGAGGTGGAAAAGCGGGTGGCGCGCTATCTCGGCGTCGATGCGGCACACACCAAGCGCGTCATCGATGCCTATGCGACGATATACAAAGGCGCCTCACCCAGCGAAATCCTGGCGCAGATCGCGACCGACTACATGTATCGCCGCAACACCACGCGGGTGGCCGCGCTTCAGGCGGCGCGGGCGGAATCGCCCGTCTACGCCTATGTTTTCGACTGGAAGACCCCGGTGCTCGATGGCGTCCTGCACTCGCCGCACACGCTGGAGGTGCCGTTCGCCTTCGGCACCACCGACACGGCGCCGGCCCTGGTGGGGACCGGCCCGAATCTGGCGAAATTGACCCGAGAAACCATGGCGCGCTGGACGTCCTTTGCGCGCACCGGGGTCCCGACGGCACCGGGCGGGCCGAAATGGACCCGCTACGATGCGGCCGGGCGTTCGACGATGATGCTGGACCTGGAAAGCCACCTCGCCAGCAATCCCGGCGGCGAGGCTCGGCAGGCGCTGGATGACCTGCCGTATTTCGAATACAGCCGGCCGGCCAGCTTCGTGCACGCCTGATCCTGGGTGGTTTGCCGCTGCTTCGCCCTAAACATTGTGAAGAGCAGCATCCACCGCATCGCCCAGCCGTTCCACGATCGTGTCGATATCCGCCGCGGTCGCGATATAGGGTGGCGCGACGATGACATGGTCGCCCAGCTTGCCGTCGATCGTCCCACCCATCGGATACGTGGCGAGGCCGCGTGCAAAAGCCTCGGTCTTCACCCGCTCGTTCAGCTTCAACCCCGGGTCGAAAACGTGTTTTGAACCCCGATCGGTGACGAATTCCAGCGCCCAGAACAGGCCGCGTCCGCGAATGTCGCCGACATGGCGATGGTTGCCGAACCGATCCTGCAACGCGGCTGCCAGGCGGTATCCCATCGCGGCCACGTTGGCGACAAGGTTGTCCTCGCGGATGATTCGCTGCACCTCCAGGGCGGCGGCGCAGGCGACGGGGTGGGCCTGGTAGGTCTGGCCGTGCAGGAACCCGCCGGACCCGTCGGCGAGGGCACGCACGATGCGGTCGGCGATCAGGATGCCGCCGATCGGCTGGTAGCCGCCGCCCAGCCCTTGGCGACGACCTGGATGTCGGGGCTGACGTCCTCCTGTTCCCACGCGTGCATGGTGCCGGTGCGCCCCATGCCGCACATCACCTCATCCAGGATCAGCAACGCGCCGTAGCGGTCGCAGATCGCTCGCACCGCGGCGAAGTAGCCCGGAATCGCGGTGACACAGCCGGTGGTGGCGCCGACGACGGGTTCGGCGAGGAAGGCCATC
>DATAZJ010000554.1:0-6555 GCA_036272115.1 Rhodopila sp.
AGCCGTGTCAGCATCCGGTCCAGCGCCCAACGCAAATTCACCGCCGTCGGCCGAGTGGCATTGATCAGGGCGGCGTCCCGCTCCATTGCCTCGGTCGAGGCGTCCGCACGCAGCGCCAGGCACAAGCCGTAGGCGGCGACAGCGCCGATCAGCGGGGCGCCACGGGTCTGCATCGACTTGATCGCGTGCGCTGCCTCATCCCGCGTGGTCAGGCGCAGCACCTCCAACGACCAGGGCAACTTGGTCTGGTCCAGGATATGGACCGACCAGCGATCATCGGCGTCGAGCCAGACACTGCGATAGGCGGTGCCGTCTATTTTCATCGTGAGGAGACCCGTTGGTGCAGCACGCAGACCAGGGTGAACAGGCGGCGCGCGGTATCGAAGTCGATGTCGATCTTCTCGGCAAGGCGCTGGGTCATCAGCTCCGCGCCCTCGTTGTGCAAGCCGCGGCGGCCCATATCGATGGCCTGGATCCGCTGTTCGCGGCCTTCCTCGACCGCCTTGATATGGCTGTCCACCAGCATCTGGTAGTCTTTCACCAGTCGTCGGAAGGGGCCGAGCGCCAGACCGACAGCAGTCAGCGGAACGTCGCCGACGTCGCGGATGTCGAAGATCAGGCGGCCTTCCTGGATCGACAAATGCAGCGCGTACGGGCCCGGCCGGTCAGTGCCGATCAGCGGTGCGAAGTGATTGGCCGCCGCCAGGTCCGCGACCGCCTGTTCCCGGTCCGCCTCGATATATGGCGACAGGTTATTGGGCGATTCTCCATCCAGCACGACGCGATCCAGACGAGACGCGGAGGCGTCCGAACCGGTCATGTCGCGGAAGGGTCGCTTTTCAGCATGTTCAGGCTCATCATCACCCCCACGACGCCGCCTTTGACCGGTTGCAGCAAACCGACCGCAAGCAGGAATGTCAGCGGCAGGAAAATGGCGGACATCAGCCAGATCGGCGGCTCGCCCATGCGATCGACCATGAACAACAGCGGCACGACGACATGGCCGGTGATCAGGATCGTGATGTAGGGGGGTACATCGTCGGCACGCGCCAGACCGAGTGGGGCACCACAGTTGGTGCATTCAGCGACCACGCGCAGGAAGCCATTGAACAGATGCGATTTTCCACAGGCAGGGCAACGGCCCATCAGACCCCTGCCAATTGCGGTCGTCATGGACGGGTGCGGCCAGGAGCCGGCGGTGGCAGACTGGCTGGGCTGCCAGGGAACAGGGGTCATGTTCAGATCCTTCCGATCGCCGGCGAGGACAACATCGCTCGGACGATAAACCACGCCACAGAATAGACCTTGCTGCGGCGCAATACCATATCGCCCCACTTGATCCTGGCCGCCAGAGGCGGAACAGTATGCGCATGGCACGTATACTGGTGATCAATCCGAACTCCTCGAAAACCTGTTCCGCCGGGATTTCCGCGACCCTGGCTCCCTTCCGCCATGCCGAAGGGCCAGTCGTCGACGTCGTGACGCTAAAGGAAGGGCCGCCGGCAATCTATTCCTGGCGGGATTGGCATGCGGTGGTCGAGCCGATGTGCCGGCTGGTGGAGCGGACAGACGCGGATGCCTACGTCATCGCCTGCGCGTCCGATCCCGGGATCGAGGCGGTCCGCGCGATCACCACCCGGCCGGTTCTGGGGATTTTCCGGTCGGCCGTGGCCGCCGCGGTGGCCCGCGCGGAACGGTTCGGCGTCATCGCACTCGTCGAATCCTCCAAGGCCCGGCATCTCCTTGGACTGCGGGCGATGGGTTTGGAGGAAAGGCTGGCGGGCGAAGTGGCGCTGAACCTGCCGATGGAGACGCTGCTGGACCCGGACGCGGCGCGGGATGCGCTGATCGCGGCGGCCCGGGACCTGGCGGCGATGGGCGCGGAAACGGTGATTCTGGGGTGCACCGGCATGGCGCACCATGCGGCCGCCGTGCGGGACGCGGTGCGGCTTCCAGTGATCGAGCCTGCTCAGGCGGCGGTGGGACTGGCCGCGGGGATGTTGCTGGCGGATGGCATCATCGGGAGGAAGCCACCGATTGAGCAGTAGAGATCGTCTCCCGGCAGGCCGCACGGTTATCGCCATTCGTTTTGTAATCGATCCATATAATGCCTCGATCTGTTGACCGCCTGGGACCAGGTTTCATCCTGAGGCGCGCGCACGCTGTGGACGCACGGGCGGGCCAGATACTGTTGCCCGATGGGCGAGCGCAGCCGAAACCGAACAGCCAAAGGGCTCGTGGCAGTCCTTGAGAAGGATGCCCAAAGGGAACGGCCTCCGACTGCTTCTTGAGGAACTCGATGACGCAATCGCACGGGCCAGCAGCGCTACCCCGGTAGCCCGGCCAGTCGCATGCGCTGGGCCAGAGTGTCA
This sequence comes from Rhodopila sp., assembly GCA_036272115.1. Classification (GTDB taxonomy): domain Bacteria; phylum Pseudomonadota; class Alphaproteobacteria; order Acetobacterales; family Acetobacteraceae; genus Rhodopila. The sequence goes on from DATAZJ010000554.1 coordinate 2,373, forward strand.
CGGCTGGCCGGCGGCAGCATCGCACGTGCTCGCCAGGCGCTAATCCGAAAATCCGGATCGATCGCCAGCAATTGCCGAGCCGCCTGCTGTGCCTCGTCCAACCGGCCAAGCACCGCCAAACTGGCTGCAAGTACTCTTGTATTGGCGGCGAGACCTGGATGATGCATCGCCGACACCCGCGCCCAGCGCGCGGCATCGGCATAACGCCCGGCGACATAGTGTGCCCCCGCCGTCACATGGTCCTGCCACGCCCGCTCGGGACCCAAGGCCGGCATCAATGCAGCTTGCTCGGCATGGAAGATCGCCGCCTGCGCCTCTCCCAGCCAACTGAGTGTCAGACCCTTCAGGCATTCGGCCATGCCACAGTGCGGCGCGGCATCGATGACCCGGTCCAGCATGGCCGCCGCCACCGCGTGGTCCCGATGCAATACTGAATGCATGAACGCCAGCAGCGCCATCGCCGACGGATCGTTGCGATCCATGCGTGCTGCGGCGTCGGCCGCGGCGCGCGCCTCGGTGGCCGGATCGGCGCACCAACCCTGGCTGACCGCCATGAAGTGCCACCATACCAGGGCGAACCACGTGCTGGCATGCGGCCCCGGTCGTTGTTGGGCCAGCCGCAGCATGTCCGCGGCGGCGTCGAACGTATGCCGTTCCGGCCGCATGATCGCCGTATAGGCCCGCAGCGCCAGATCATGGGCGGTCAGCATGTCGAACCGGATCAGCGCCGACCGGTCGAGTTCGCGCTGCAGCAGTAACGGCGGAATGGCACGGGCAATCCGCGACGCCGGATCGTCGCGGGAGTCGGTCGGATCCTTCAACCTGTGGTCGAACCGGTCCGACCACAGCACACGGCCGGTCTCGGCTTCGTTCAGCTCCACAGTCAATCGCGCGATATCGCGTTCGGCCTCGGCGGATCCATGCAGGATATAGCGCGCACCAGAGGTTTGCCGCAGCCGCTGCAGGTCGATCGGCGCTCGGACCGAGGCAGCCGGCGTTCGCGTGACCGACAACCATGTCGCCATACCGCCGAGGATGCGGATTACGCCATCGGTCGAGGAATCAGCGAACGCACCGGCAGCCTCCACGGACCGGAACGGCACAATAGCCAGGGAGGCGCGCGGATCGACATCAAGCCGGGGCGCGGCGGCCTTGCGGGCCGGTTTAGTATCGCCGGCCCATGTCAGGCAGGCCTCTGTCGATATGGAAACGATGGCTAACGGTTCGTCCAGGTCCGGCTCACTCATCGGATCGGCCGGAACCGGCACGGCATGCCGAATCTGGTCATGCAGCGTACTGGGCAACACGATACCGCCTGGGGGGGCAATACGCGCCAGACTGGCGGCAAGGTTGATCGCGGCGCCACCAACATGACGTTTGCCGGCCAGGATCTCGCCCGCGTTCACCGCGATGCGAAATCGGATCGGTTCGGCGGCACGCACCATGCGCCCGGCAGAGGCGGCCTGTACCCGAAGGGCGCATTTCAGTGCCTCGGTCGCGCTGGTGAATTCCGCCATCATGCCGTCTCCGGCGAACGAAAAGATGGTCCCGGAGGCCAAGGTGACGGCGGAGCGCAACCGGTCCAGTTCCTGGCTGACCCGCCGATGCGCCCTGTCGTCATCGTCTCGCATCAACAGCGCATAGCCTTCGATCCCAACCGCCAGGATGGCTGCCAGCCGGCGTTCGGGCGATGGATCGGCCTGGGTCGGCTTGCCTCGCACTGGACTCTTCGCCACCGGACACTCCGCCACCGGACTCTCGCCGTTACATTACGGTAATCCGGAGCGTACCAGCAATCTATAACCGGCCGCCGTCCACCACCCACAATTGACTGCTGCACATACGGCTGTCATCCGACGCGAGCCACAACACCATTCGCGTGACATCGGCCGGCACCAGCTTGGTTTTCAGGCACTGGGCCCGCAGCAGGTTTTCTTCGGCTTCCGGGGTCAGCCACAGGTCGATCTGCCGCTGGGTCATGATCCACCCGGGAATGACGCAGTTGACCCGGATGCCATCAGGCCCAAGGTCGCGTGCCATGCCTTTGGTCAAGCCTTCGATACCGGCCTTGGCGGTGGTGTAGGCCGGCATGCTGCCATGATTGGTGTGCCAGGATATCGAGCCGAAATTGATGATCGACCCGCCGCCGGCCGCGCGCATCATCGGCGCCACCGCCTGGATGGTGAAGAACTGATGGCGCAGATTGGTCGCCATCCGCTCATCCCAGTATTCGACCGTGACCTCCTGGTAGTCGTGACGCTGGTCGTTCGCCGCGTTGTTGACCAGGATGGTAATGGGGCCCAACTGCCGTCCCACCGCTGCGATCGCCGCCTGAAGCGCAGGAATGTCCTTCAAGTCGCACGGCAGATACAAGGGCGGCAAAACGCCCTCCGCATGCAGTGTATCGATCAGCCGGGCCGCCGCCGCGTCAGCGATATCCAGAAAGGCGACCTTCGCCCCCTGGCGGGCAAACTGGGTCACGTGTTCGGCGCCGATGCCGCTGGCGCCGCCGGTGACCAGCACGACGCGATCCCGCAGGCTGGGATAGGCGGCGAAACCATTGGTCACGACAAATGCTCCTTCAACAGGCGGATCGCGTTCTGAACCGTGACGTCAGCCGGAGGGCCGACATCGACAATGATCGGTTTCTCGTCCGGACCCGGTTCCTCCAGTGTGGCAAACTGGCTATCCAACAGCGCGGGTGGCATGAAGTGATGTTTTCGAGCCTTCATCCGTTCGGCGATCAGCGCTTTTGACCCCCGCAGGTACATCAGCACCGTATCGGGCCGCCCGCCGATCAGGATATCACGATATGACCGTTTCAACGCCGAACAGGCCACCACGGCCGACTGGCCGGCGGCCCGCAAGGCATCTTCCCGCGCGGCGATGGCCCGCAGCCAGGGCCATCGATCGTCATCGGTCAGCGGCGTGCCGGCCTCCATCTTGGCGATGTTGGCTTCAGGATGGAAGGAGTCCCCCTCCAGCAAGATCCACCCCTCGCCGCGCGCCACACCCTCGGCGACCGTAGTCTTGCCGCTGCCCGACACGCCCATGACGATGACGATGGTCATTTCTTTTTCGGCTCGACATGACCGCCGAAGCCGAATCGCATGGCGGACAGGACTTTCTCGGCGAAGGTGTGGTGCTGGCGTGACCGGAAGCGGGTGAACAGCGAGGCCGCCAGCACATCCGCCGGCACGGCTTCCTCGATCGCCGCCTCGATGGTCCAGCGGCCCTCACCGGAATCTTCGACTTCGCCAGAAAACGCTTCCAGCTTCTCATCCTTCGCCAACGCATCGGCGGTCAGGTCGAGCAACCAGGAACTAACCACGCTGCCACGCCGCCAGACCTCGGCGATGTCGCCCATGTTCAGGTCGTAACGCTCATCCGCGGGCAGCGCGGTCGAGGCCTTGTTGCGCAGGATGTCGAAGCCCTCGGCCATCGCCTGCATCATGCCGTATTCGATGCCGTTGTGGATCATCTTCACGAAATGCCCGGCACCGACCGGGCCGGCGTGAATATAACCCAGCTCGGCGCGCGCATCGCGTTCTTCCCGGCCCGGCGTCCGCTCGATCGTGCCGATTCCCGGCGCCAGGGCGGAAAAGATCGGATCCAGGTGCTTCACCGCATCGGCGTCGCCGCCGATCATCATGCAGTAGCCCCGCTGCAGCCCCCAGACGCCACCCGAGGTACCGACATCGAGATATCGCAGGCCCTTCGCGGCCAGTGCCTTCCCTCGGCGGATGTCATCCTTGTAGTAGGTGTTGCCGCCGTCGATGATGATATCACCCTTGGCCATCATCCCGGTCAGTGCGTCGATCGTGTCCTCGGTGATCTTGCCATGCGGCAGCATGACCCAAACCGCCTTGGGCGATCCGGTCAGCTTACCGACGAGGTCCTGCAGTCCGCTGGCGGTCGTGGCGCCGTCGTTGCCCAGGGCGTCGATCGCCGCCTGGCTGGCATCCCAAACGACCGAGGAGTGACCCGCCTTCATCAACCGCCTGGAGATGTTCGCACCCATGCGTCCCAGTCCCACCACGCCGATCTGCATTCCGAAACTCCTTCATTGCCGTAACCCCGAGCGGCTGCGCGGGATCGTGGGGGCACCCTGCCATATGGTGCGCCTATGGCAAGCCGCCTGCCCAAGATGCAGTTTCGGGGGATCGGCACTTACGTCACATTC
>DATAZJ010000555.1:0-2106 GCA_036272115.1 Rhodopila sp.
CCGCCATCCGCGGGAGGTCGCCCAGTCCCTGGCCCGCCGCGACCTTCTGCCGGAATCGCAAATGATCCCGAACTGGCTGCACTACATGCTGGAGGCCGAACGGCTGACCCGCGGCCTGAACCGCGCGGTGATCTTCTACGATGATCTGCTGACCGACTGGCGGCGCTGCATGCTTCAGGCGGGCCGGATCGCGCGTATCGCCTGGCCGCGCCCGATTTTGCCGATGGAGCGGGATATCGATGACTTCCTTGCTCCATCGGCGCGCCACCATGTGGAACCGCAGGCAACAGCGGTCATTGGGCCGCCGCCGGTGTGTGACATGGTCAACGCGGCCTGGATCGCACTGCGCCGGCTATCGGACGATCCGGCGTCGTCCGATACGCTGAAGTCTCTCGATCACGCGCGTGAATCGTTCGCAAGGTGGCGGCGGCAGACCTACCCGCCCCGCGCTCCGAACGCCGCCCAGGCCTGATCCGTCAGCCGATGCGCAGGGCGGCACCGCGACCGATCTCGAAGCTGAACAACCGGTCCTTCCCCAGCAGGAACACCCGGCCGCCACGCGGGAACAGGCGATTGATCGCCGGGTCGCGGACGTCCAGCCCGCCGGTGTAGGCGCCGAACGCCGGCATCATCAGGCGGCGGCCATCGAACACGAAACAGGGCCGGCTGACATTGCCGGCACGGGCCGGGATGGTCGCCTTCGGATGATGGTGGCCGACGATTTCCCCCGGCCCGGCCGTCGCGATGGCTTCGTGGCGGAACACCATCTCTCCCTCCGCGTGCGTCTCCACCCACTCGCCACCCAGGCCGTCCGGTGGTGTCGGATCATGGTTGCCCTGCACCCAGATGAACCGGTGCGTGCGTGTCATCCCATTCAGCCGCTGCTGCTCGGTCGCCGGCAGCCGGCCCGACCCATCCGCGTCGTGGAACGAATCCCCCAGCGCCACCACGGTCGCCGGAGACCATCGGCGCAGCAGCAGCGCCAATCGGTCGATCGTCGTGTGCGTATCCCAGGGCGGCAGCAGCATGCCGCGCCGGGCAAACGAGGACCCTTTTTCCAGATGCAGGTCGGACACGGCGAGCAAACGCTGCTCCGGCCAGAACAGCGCCCCCATCGGATCCAGCATCAGGCGCTCGCCGGCGAGGTGAATCGGCGCGGCACTCACGAAAACAGGTCCGCCTGACGACGCCGGGCAGGCTGCATTGTCCGCCGGACGCCATCCGGACGGCGGACGATGTTGGCGCGGTGGATCGCCGGCACCTGCGGTGGCGGTTCGGCCTGACCCGTCGCCTCGGCGATGATGGCTTCGGCCTCGGCCAGCATGGTGTCCTCATCGGTGTCCGAACGCACGCTTTCCCGCCCGATTTCCAGCAGCACCGGCACCGCCAGCGGCGACACCCGAGACAGCACCATATGCACGATATGCCCCTTCACCCGAGCCAGCATCCCGGCGATGCGGCCGACATCGATCAGCCCCGAAGCGGCATCCGCCCGCGTTGCCCGCAACAGTATGTGGTCTGGCTGATGGCGACGCAGCACCTCATAGATCAGGTCGCTGTTCACCGTCACCTGCCGCCGGTTCTTCTCCGCACCCGGCAGGTTGCGCTGGATCAGGCCGGCGATCACCGCGACATTGCGGAACGTCCGCTTCAACATGGAGCTGTCTGCCATCCAGGATTCCAGGTCGTCGCCGAGCATGTCCTGATCGAACAGCGCGGCGACGTTGCGCGCCGGATTGGCCGACCAGATCCCCAGCACATAATCGGTGGCGACAAAGCCCAGCGGCGCGTATCCCGCGCGCTCCATGCGCTTGGTGATCAGCATGCCGAGGGTCTGATGGGCGTTGCGGCCCTCGAAGCAATAGGCGACCAGATACCATCGGTCGCCGCGCGGAAATGTCTCGATCAGCAAGTCGTTGCGCCCGGGCATCCGTGACACGCCGCGCTGCAGTTGCAGCCAGTCCCGCACCTGTTCGGGGAACAGCGCCCATTTCTCCGGCGTTTGCAGCAGCCCGCGCACCCGGTCGGCGAGGTTGGTGGTCAACGGCATCCGCCCGCCTTCGTAGGCTGGAACCATAGGGTCGCCATCCCCGCCCTCCATGCACT
>DATAZJ010000556.1:0-17475 GCA_036272115.1 Rhodopila sp.
CGCGCCGCCACCGACAAGGAAGCTGCCCACATGCAGGCCCGCCTGCGCCAGGCGCTGGCCGAGGGTGCCTCCGGCTTCTCCACCGGCCTCTACTACCCGCCCAACATGATGGCCCCCACCGATGAGGTCATCGCCGTCGCCGAGGCCCTGCGCGCCACCGGCGGCCTCTACGTCACCCACATGCGCGACGAGGCCAACGACGTCCTGCTGTCGATCGAGGAAACCCTCAAAATCGGCAAATCCGTCGACGTCCCTGTCGTCATCAGCCACCACAAATGCGCGATGCCGGAGAACTTCGGCCGCAGCGTGGAGACCCTGCCGCTGATCGACCGGGGCGCCGCCGGCCAGAAAGTCGATTTCGACATCTACCCCTATGCCGCCGGGTCCACCGTGCTGATGCCGCACCGCCTGCGCAAGGATGTGCCGGTGCAGATCACCTGGTCCATACCGCATCCCGAATTCGCCGGCCGGATGCTGGAAGACATCGCCATGGAATGGCAGCTCGATCCGAAAGCAGCCGCCGAACGGCTGGTTCCTGCCGGCGCCATCTACTTCCAGATGGATGAGGCCGACGTCCAACGCATCATGGCGCACCGGCTGGCCATGATCGGCAGCGACGGCCTGCCGCACGATTCCTACCCCCACCCCCGCCTCTGGGGCACCTTCCCCCGCGTGCTGGGCCATTACGCCCGCGACCTGAAACTATTCTCCCTCGAAGAGGCCATCCGCAAAATGACCGGCCACACCGCCTCGGTCTTCGGCATGGTCGATCGCGGCGTGATCCGCGAAGGCGCCTACGCCGACCTCGTGCTCTTCGATCCCGCCACGGTGCGCGACGCCTCCACCTACGACGCCCCCACCAAGGTCGCCGAGGGCATCCTGGAGACCTGGATCAACGGCCAGTCCGCCTACGTCTTCGGCGACGGCGCCACCACAGCCCGAGCCGGCCGCCTGGTCACCCGCAACCAGGCCTGATCCGCACAGCCCATGAACGTCGAAGCACTGACCCGGCGGACCCTGATGGCCGCCGCGCTCGCGGCACCAATCCGCGCCAACGCGGCGGCCGACCGCAACACCGATATCGAACCAATCGTCACGCAAGCGATCCGGCCGGTCATGGATCGATACGGCATCCCCGGCATGGCGGTCGGACTCACCCTGCGCGGCCAGCCCCACGTCTACAACTACGGCGTTGCCTCAAAAGCCACCGGCCAGCCGGTAACGGCGAAAACCCTGTTCGAGATCGGATCGATCAGCAAAACCTTCACCGCGACCCTCACCGCCTACGCGCGGGTCACCGGTAAACTCTCACTGTCCGATACGCCCAGCCAATATTTCCCGACCCTGCGCGGCAGCAACCTCGACAAGGTAACCCTGCTGAACCTCGCCACCCACACGCCGGGCGGCTTCCCGTTGCAGGTCCCGGACGACATCACCAACGACACACAACTCATGGCTTACTTCCGCAACTGGAAGCCAACATACGCCCCCGGAACGTATCGCACCTATGCCAACCCCAGCGTCGGCCTGCTCGGCATGGTCGCCGCGAAAAGCCTGCACCAGGACTTCACCGATCTGATACAAGAAATGCTGCTCCCCGCCCTGGGGCTACACGACACCTACCTGCAAGTCCCCAAGGCCGAGGCAAGGAACTACGCGCAAGGCTACACCAAAGCCAACACACCCATCCGAATGGCGCCAGGCGCCCTCGCCGCCGAGGCCTACGGTATCAGAACGACCGCCGCCGACATGCTGCGCTTCCTCGCCGCCAACATGGACCCGAGCGCTCTCGACCCAACCCTGCGGCAGGCGATCACCAGCACTCACACCGGCTATTACCGGATCGGCCCGATGACCCAGGATCTGATCTGGGAGCAATACGATTACCCCGTCACCCTGAACGACCTGCTAACCGGAAACGCCGGCAAGATCGCCTCCGACCCCACCCCGGCAACCGCACTTCATCCCAAGCGCCCACCGGCAGAGGACGTCCTGATCAATAAGACCGGATCGACCAACGGCTTCGCCGCCTACGTCGCATTTGTTCCCGCGCAAGGATGCGGCATCGTTCTGCTGGCAAACAAAAATTACCCGCTCGACGCACGCGTAACCGCCGCCTACGAAGTCATCACCCGGCTGACCCGGAGCCGGTCAACAAACTGACACCAATTCCCCGATGACGGTCGCTCGGTCCCCAAGCGCCGAATGCGACTGCTGCCTCAGATCCACCATCGCGGTTTATCCTGGTTCGGCGGTTTATCCCGCACAAGCACACGTTCGGCCAGAAAAGCCTGGATCAGCGAGCCACCGGAGCGCGACAAAGGCCTTTCTCTGCGCACCTGCGCACCTGCGCCCCGCTCCGCCCGCTCTGCGTTGAAAGCGGTGCCGGTCCAAGGCGCCTTCGCCGACCCAGGGCAACGAACAGTCACGGTCCCCCTCCCCCCAACAACACCCCCAACCCGACAAACCCGATGTCACGGAACTGCAACGCCATTCGCGCGTGACAGCCCGGGGTGCGCACGCTAACAGGGCGCGACGAACCCCCAAGCCGGAAAACACGGTTCACCAACATGTCCGCCACGCGATACCCTTCGATGGCCGCCGGCTGGCGCCTGCCCAACATGTGGGATGCGGCGGCCTTCGTGTGCGTGATCGCCATCCTGACCGCGGTCGGCCATGTCGCCGAGGGCACATTGACCCGCATCGACGCCCCCGGCGCCACCCAGATCACGCTCGATCCGTGGAACCTGCCGAACTACGCCGTCCGCACCACCCTGCGGATGTTCGCCGCCCTGGCGGCGTCACTGCTGTTCACCTTCACCTACGGCACCGCCGCCGCCAAAAGCAGACGAGCCGCGCTGGTCCTGGTGCCGCTGCTGGACGTGCTGCAATCGGTGCCGATCCTGGGCTTTCTCACCTTCACCGTCGTCTTCTTCATGAACCTGTTCCCCGGCCAGGTGCTGGGACTGGAACTGGCCGCGATCTTCGCGATTTTCACCAGCCAGGCCTGGAACATGGCATTCAGCCTCTACCAGTCGCTGAAAACCGTGCCGAGCGACCTCGCGGAGGCCTCGATCAGCTTCCATCTGACCGCCTGGCAACGCTTCTGGAAGCTGGAGGTGCCGTTCGCCGCCCCCGGCCTGGTCTGGAACACGATGATGTCGATGTCCGGCGGCTGGTTCTTCGTCGTGGCGTCCGAAGCGGTGTCGGTCGGCAACCACACCTGGAAGCTGCCCGGCATCGGCTCCTACGTCGCGCTGGCGCTGGAAAAGCAGGACATCGTCGCGGTGTTCTGGGCGATCCTGGCGATGCTGGTGGTGATCCTGCTGTACGACCAGTTGCTGTTCCGCCCGCTGGTGGCCTGGTCGGCGAAGTTCCGCTTCGAGACGACCGCCGGCGCCACCGCCTCCGACCCCTGGATGCTGCGGCTGATGCGGCGGACCCGGCTGCTGAAATTCGTCGGCGAACTGGTCGGCGATACCGCCGCGCTGATCGGCGGCATGCGGCTTTCCTTCGGGATACGCCCACGGTCAATGATGTCGTCGGAGCCGTCCCGAACGATCGATATCGCCTGGATCGCGCTGCTGCTGGTGCTGGTGGGACTGGCGATCTGGCGGGTGGTGCTGTTCGCCTCGCAGTTGCTGACCTGGCACGACATCGCCGTCGCCGTCGGACTGGGCCTGATCACCCTGCTGCGCGTCGTCGTGCTGATGATCATCGCCAGCCTGATCTGGGTGCCGATCGGCGTCTGGCTGGGCTTACGCCCGGTCTGGGCCAGACGCGCACAGCCGATCGCCCAGTTCCTGGCGGCCTTCCCGGCCAATCTGCTGTTCCCGCCATTCGTCGTGTTCATCGTCTACTTCCATCTCAGTCCCGACGTCTGGCTGACCCCGCTGATGGTGCTCGGCACACAATGGTATATACTGTTCAATGTTGTCGCCGGTGCGGCGGCATTCCCGGGTGACCTTAAGGAAGTCGCCGCCAATTTCCGCCTCGGCGGCTGGCTGTGGTGGCGCAAGGTCATCATTCCGGGGATCTTCCCCTACTACGTCACCGGTGCCATCACCGCATCCGGCGGGTCCTGGAACGCCGCGATCGTCGCGGAGGTGGCATCCTGGGGCGACACCAAATTGCAGGCCCACGGATTGGGCGCCTATATCGCCGACGCCACCGACAGGGGCGACATGGCCCGCGTCGTGCTGGGCGTGGTGGTGATGTCCGCCTTTGTCGTCCTGTTCAACCGCTTGCTGTGGCGCCCCATGTATGCCTTCGCGCAACGGCGCCTAACCCTGGGCTGAGGAATACCGTCATGGATACCACGGTCGACGTTCGCCCCTGCCTGGTCAACGTGACAGGCTGCCGCCAAGCCTACCACAAGGACGCCAACGCCGACCTCGTGGTGCTGGACGACGTCAACCTGACCCTGCACGAAGGCGAAATCGTCGCCCTCCTCGGCCGCTCCGGCTCCGGCAAATCGACGCTGCTGCGGATCGTCTCCGGCCTGCTGAAACCGACCGCCGGCAGCGTCACCTGGCGCGGCACCGAGATCAACGGCCCGACCGACGGCGTCGCCATGGTGTTCCAGAGTTTCGCGCTGTTCCCCTGGCTTACGGTGCAGGAGAACGTCGAGATCGGCCTCGAAGCCCGCGGCGTTCCCCGCGCCAGGCGCGAGACCCTGTCGGAGGCCGCGATCGACATGATCGGTCTCGGCGGCTTCGAAAACGCCTATCCCAAGGAACTCTCCGGCGGCATGCGCCAGCGCGTCGGGTTGGCTCGTGCCTTGGTCGTCCATCCCGACCTGTTGCTGATGGATGAACCGTTCAGCGCGCTGGACGTACTGACCGCCGAGACGCTGCGCACCGACCTGATCGACCTCTGGATGGAGGGCAAGCTTCCGGTGAAGTCGGTCCTGATGGTGACCCACAACATCGAGGAAGCGGTGCTGATGTGCGACCGCATCCTGGTGTTCCAGTCCAACCCAGGCCGCGTGGCGAATGAATTGACGGTGCCGTTTCCCCACCCGAGGAACCGCCTGGACCCGGACTTCCGGCAGATGGTGGACGACATCTACGGCATCATGACAAGGCGCCCGCCAGCCGGCCCCAAGGCAGCGACGACAGTGCCGGTCTCGCCCCTGGCAACGCCGCTGCCCCGCGTCGGCACCAACATCATGTCCGGCCTGATGGAGACCCTGGCAACGGAACCCTACGACGGCCGAGCCGACTTGCCGGCCCTGGCCGCGTCGCTGCAGTACGAGGTCGACGACCTGCTGCCACTGGGCGAAACCCTGCAATTGATGCGGTTTGCCGTGCTGGAGGAAGGCGATATCCTGCTGACCGAACTCGGGCGGCGTTATGTCGAGGGCGATACGGATGAGCGCAAGGCGATCTTCGCCGAGGCCCTGCGCCAGCACGTGCCGCTGGTGAACATGATCCGTAGCGTTCTCGACGAACGCTGGAACCACCGTGCGTCCGCGGTGCGCTTCCGCGACGAACTGGAAGACCACATGTCCCCCGACTACGCCGAGGACACATTGCGCACCGTCATCGCCTGGGGCCGCTACGCCGAACTGTTCAGCTATGACGAAGAAGCCGAACAGTTCAGTTTGGAGGATATCGAGTAGTCGAACTCATCCGACAAGGATTGTTCGTCACCCGAAGATTTCACCCAGGCGCTTGATCGTGGCCAGCGTCTTCTCCTGCGGCAGCCCCGGCCAGTTGCAACGCATGATGAAATGATCAACGCCCAGGATTTCCCGATACCGCGCGATCTCCTCCTTCACCGACACCTTATCGCCGATGATGAATTTATCCCGCGCAAAGTCCTCGAATGTCGTTTCGGTGCGCCGGCCCGGCAGCCCCCAGGACGCATAGGCGTTGTATTTATATTCCAGCGGCCCACGGCATTCCTCATGCGCGGTCGCGTGCTGTGCCCCGACATAGCACTCAACCGTAATCGGAAACTCCCTCGCAACCCGCCCATATTCCGCCAGAGCCGTTCGGTATGTCTTCATCAGCGGAGCAATCGTCCCCAGCCCGCTGCTGTTGACGATCAGCCAGGCATCCCCGATGCGCGCCGCCCGCCGGACCGAGGCATCGGCCTGTGCCGCGATATACAGCGGCGGCCCGCCGGCCTGGATCGGCTTAACCCCGATCCCCCCATCGTTCACCGTGTAGAACCGGCCCTTATGGGTAACCCGGTCCTCGGTCCACAAGCGCCTGATCAACCCGATGCTTTCGTTGAACCGAGGCGCCCGTTCCGCCAACGGAATGCCGAACGCATCGAACTCCGGCTGGCGATAGCCCTGCCCGATCCCAAGGATGTAGTTGCCACCTGTCAGAATATCGAGCGTCGCCGATTCCTCAGCCACATGCATCGGATTCTGCGGCGGCAGGATCAGGATATTGGGGCCCAGTGTCATACCCTGGGCATGGGCCGCGATATAACCCATCATCGGGGTGATCTGCAGCATCTGCATCGGATGCGTCAGCCAATGATGCGGAAACCACAGCGAACTGAACCCCGCATCGCGAGCCGCACGAACCTGCTCGACGATCTCCGGAATGCGGTCCACGACCGCGTTGCCTTGTGGAAACTGCGTATTGATGAACAAACCGACTTTCATGGGATGCCTCCGCTGCTGGCGGCCCCAAGGCTAGAGCAGGTTGCCACCGACGGGAAATCGGCAGCCTGCCACGCACCCCAACCCGTCATCCTGCCGCGAGACCCGACCGAGACGCCGGCCCCACATCAACGCCCGCGCGCTCCCGGTAATCTGGGCCCTCATACCAACCGCCCTTGATGTTGACCCATCGGCACCGCCGCACAACCGTCATGGCGAGCCCAGAGTCGCCATCCATGCCTTTGTTTCCGCTCGCAAAAGGCGTGGATGCCGACCTTCGTCGGCATGATGGACGGGGTCAACCGCAGAGTCTGCATCAACGCCCGGTTGGTATTAGTCCCCTAAATCCGCGCTTGAATCTGCCTTGCTCCCCGGTCCATTAACCGGTCCTCAACCATTTCCAACGACCCTGCCCAAAACACAGGCAGGACCGGCCCCATGGCGTCGCAGGTTGCTCCCGGCGGAGACCTCACCTACCGGATCATCGGCCTGGCAATGCGGGTTCACAGCCGCCTCGGGCCGGGATTGCTCGAAACAGTCTACCATCGCTGCCTGTGCTACGAACTGACCCAGGCCGACATCACGTTCGAGCAGCATGTTCGCTTACCGATCCGTTACGATAACGTGGCAATCGAATCCGCGTATCTCGCAGACATCATCGTACAGGATGAGGTCGTCCTCGAACTCAAGGCGGTGGAGCACCTTCATCCGCTGCATGAAGCGCAATTGCTGACCTACCTACGCCTGAGCGCATGCCGGATCGGACTGCTGATCAATTTCAACACCGTATCATTGACCGACGGTATTCGACGCCGGCTACTTTAGCGTAATCCGATTCTGATCGGGCTGTACGAACGAAAGCAAGCGTCAACACAGATTTAGCGAATTAAGCACACAGATTATTAGAGAAGGAAAATAATGCCTATAACGCAACTGTCCAGCCTGTGGTATTGCCCCCTCGATGGCGCCACCAAGCTTCGTGTCATCTGTGCGCTTAATCCCCTAAATCTGTGTCAAACCCTTTTCTTTCCTCCTTCGCTTAACATCCCCCGCTTCCCTATCCGAACCGGGGCGTCTTCGGGAACCCATTCGGCGGCAACCGCCCAGCCGTCCCCCGCTCGGCCAGCCAGGGACGCAGATCCACCTCCGTCCGCACCCGATCGCCAAGCTTCCACGTCAGCCCATCCGCCAGCCGGAAAATCTTCACATCCGACAGATCGCCGTCCTTGTAGCGTTGCAGGATCACCCCAGACCCGCGCGCCATCTCCGGCACCTGGTCCAGCGGAAACACCAGCAACCGCCGGTTCTCGCCGATGATCGCGACGTGATCGCCCTCCGCCGGCACACACAGCGCCGCCTCCTCTTTCGGCTTCAGGTTCAACACCTGCTTGCCGGTTCGTTTCTCTGCCAGCAGTTCCCCCGCCGGCACCACAAACCCGCGCCCGGTATTGGACGCGATCAGATACCGGGTCCCCTCCACCGCCACGAACAACGCCGTGACGTCGTCCTCATTGGTCAATTCCGCCAGCAGCCGCACCGGCTGCCCATCCCCCCGCCCGCGAGGCAGATCGGCCGCCTTCAGCGTGAACGCCTTGCCATTGGTCGCCAGCAGAGTCAGCCGATCGGTCGTCTGACAAGCTAGCAACAGCCGCAGCTTGTCACCTTCCTTGAATTTCAGGTCCCCCGGATCGGCGACAGCCCCCTTGACCGCCCTGATCCAGCCCTTCTCCGACAGAATAACGGTAATCGCCTCCCGCTCCACGAAAGCATCCGTATTCACCTCCACCGCCGCCGGAGCCGCCCCCAGTTCCGTCCGCCGATCACCCAACGGACCCGACCCGAACTTCTTCCGCGTGTCCTCCAACTCCTCGGTGATCCGCGCCCAGCGCTGCTTGTCGCTCCCCAGCAGCGCCCGCAGATCCTTCAACTCCTTGGTCAGGTTCCGATGCTCCTTGCGGATCTCCATCTCCTCCAACCGGCGCAGGCTACGCAGGCGCATGTTCAGGATCGCCTCCGCCTGCACATCGCTCAGGCTGAACGTGTCCATCAGCCGAGGCTTCGGATGCTCCTCCTCGCGGATGATGCGGATCACCTCATCGAGGTTCAGATAAACCAGCAGATACCCGTCCAGCACCTCCAGCCGCCGCTCGATCGCGGCCAACCGGTGGTTCGACCGCCGCACCAGCACCTCGTGCCGGTGATCCAGCCAGCTCCGCAGCACCTCGGCCAGCCCCATCACCCGAGGCGTCCGGGTCGAATCCAGCACATTCATGTTCAACGGGAATCGAGTCTCCAGCGCGGTCGCCCGGAACACCGTCTCCATCAGCACCTCAGGCTCCACGCCGCGGGTCTTCGGCTCCAGCACCAGCCGGATGATGTCGCTGCTTTCGTCGCGGATATCCCCCAGCAGAGGCAGCTTCTTGTCCTCCATCAACTGGGCAACCTGCTCGATCAGCCGGGATTTCTGCACCTGGTACGGAATCTCCGTGACCACGATCGACCAGGTCCCGTGCTTGCCCTTCTCCACCTCCCACTTCGCCCGCAGCCGGAAGCCGCCGCGCCCCGTCTCATAGGCCGCCAGGATCGCAGAGGCATCCTCCACCAGCACCCCACCCGTCGGGAAATCCGGCCCGGGCATGTGGCGCAACAGTTCGGCAACGGTCGCGCCGGGATTCTGGATCAGATGGATCGCCGCCCCGCAGATCTCCCCCGCGTTGTGCGGCGGGATGGACGTCGCCATGCCCACCGCGATGCCCGCCGCGCCATTGGCCAGCAAATTCGGAAACGCCCCCGGCAGAACGATCGGTTCCGACTCCTCCCCGTCATAGGTCGGCCGGAAATCCACCGCGTCCTCATCGATCCCCGCCAGCATCGCCTGCGCGACAGCGGTCAAACGAGCCTCGGTGTAGCGCATGGCGGCAGGGTTATCGCCGTCGATATTGCCGAAATTACCCTGGCCCTCGACCAGCGGATACCGCGCGGCAAAATCCTGCGCCATGCGCACCATGGCGTCGTAGATCGAGGCATCGCCGTGCGGATGATACTTACCCATCACGTCACCCACCACGCGGGCGCACTTCTTGAACCCCGCCGCCGGGTCCAGCTTCAACTGGTGCATCGCGTAGATCAGCCGCCGATGCACCGGCTTCAGCCCGTCCCGCACATCCGGCAGCGACCGCGACATGATGGTGGACAACGCATAGGCAAGGTAACGCTCCGACAGCGCGTCCTTCAGATGCGTTTCCTGGATGAGGCCGATCAGATCATCCGGCATTGTGCGACACGTCGTCCTTTGTGGTTAGGGAGGAGACTCGGTCGTATAGCATCCGGCGCGCCTGTGGCAGAGGGCGATGCTGATGGCCGAACGCATCCCGCTCCAGAAAGTGACCGGTCAGCCGCAGCCCGTCCCGCCATCCCGCCGCATCCGCCCCCGCCGAACCGGCCAGAAACCCCGGCAGCGGCAGCAACCGCCCAGCCCACGCCCCTGCCCCTTCCTCCGTCACCGCTCGGCCCGTCTTGGGAGAAACATAGACCAATCCATCGGTCCGCCCGGTAACCGCGCAACAAGACAGGTCCAATCCATAACCCAGGTCCGCCAGCACAGCGAGTTCCCACCACACCAGATCGGTCAGCAGCGCCTCGCCCAACGGCAACCGAGGGATCAGGTGCAGCAGCCCATCAAACACCCGAGGCAACGGTTCCCGCTCCGGCAGCGCCCCCTCGGCGACTGCGCAGGCAGCGGTCAGCATCGCGAGCGGCATCGCCTCCTGCATTGCCAGGGCGGCACCGGCATGGATCATCTCCCCGGTGAAGCTGCCCAAATGGTCGGACAGCCGAGCCGTCCATTGCACCTGCACCATATTGCCCGGCTGCCACACCGCCACCTTGCCGCGCGAGGCCCCACCCCGCGCCAGCCCGCGATGCAGCCCGTAAGCCTCGGTCATCACCGTGGCCACCGCATCGCCTTCGCCATACGGCCGGACATCGACGATGATCGCGGGCGCGTCCCATTCCATCCGGCGGTTTTACCCAAGATGCCGCCGCCACGCCATTCGCTCTTGTTTATGCCCCGGCCGCCGTGCGGTAATCGCCGCACCGCAACATTCGGGAGTTTGGGGCATTCGCCAGGACGGGCAGCCGGATGTGATCGCCAGCACCCGCCGGTCCGTCGTGCAGGCATCGGACCGGCTTTGGGGCTCGCCGTTGCGCAACCTGATCGTCGGCGTGTTCTACATGCTGGTGGTGATGGCCGCAGCCGTCATAGCCTATGTGCTGGCCGGGTGGTCGGTCGGCGACGCGCTCTACATGGTCATCGTGACGGTCTACACGGTGGGCTACGGCGAGGTGCGGCCGATCACGTCGCCGGCGCTCCGCGAGATCACCATCGGCACCATCGTGCTGGGCTGCACCGGGATGATCTACCTGACCGGCGCGCTGGTGCAATTCATTACGCTCAACCAGATCAACCAGATGTTCGGGATCAAGCGCATGAGCAGCCAAATCGATCGCCTGCGCGGACACGTCATCGTCTGCGGATTTGGCCGCATCGGCATGATGCTGGCACAAGGACTGCACGCCGGCGGCGCCGCCTTCGTCATTCTGGAGCCGGCGGAACCCGCGGCCGCGATGGCCAGAAGCCTCGGCTATCTGTGCTTGCAAGCCGACGCGACCGATGAAGCGGCGCTGCGGGCAGCCGGGATCGAGCATGCCAGGACATTGGCCACAGTCCTGTCGAACGATGCCCTCAACGTTTTCATTACCTTAAGTGCTCGTAGTTTGAATCCCGGCCTGGACATCATTGCAAGAGGCGAATTACCAAGCACCGAAAGCAAACTGATGCAGGCGGGCGCGAATAAAGTAGTCCTGCCCACACATATCGGCGCCGAACGCATCGCCGAAATGATCCTGTACCAGGAAACCGCCCGGTTCATTCGCGGATCTGATCGGATGCGCGATTTCGAGAAGGTGCTGCTCTCGCTGGGCCTGGACATCCAGGTGGTGGTCGCAGCGCCGAAAAGTGCCGCGATCGGCAAGACCATCGAAACGATCGAGCAGCAGGGAAACGGCGCATTCTTCATCGTGCAGATCAATCGGCGGGACGGCGAAGCCGTAACGAGACCGGAATCTTCGACCGTTATTGCCGACGGAGATGGCCTCGTGCTTGTAGGCCGCGGCGGCCAAGCCAAAGCGGTGGGCGCGTTGTTCGAAGCCGGAGGACGGACGGCATTCCGGGTTTCGGCGCGCTAGGAATGGGGGATCCAGGGGCTCTGATCGCTCAATAGCATCTTTGACATTGTGCGTTTTTATGATAAAGAAAAGAAAGACAATTAGCAGACCAGAAAGCAAGTAAACATGATAACGCGCTCCTGGGATGGTGGAACGGGCGATTGGTATAATAACAACCGGCGTTGTTGTTAATCCATCGGCGCCGCCGTGCAACCGTCATGGCGGGCGAAGGCCATCCATGCCTTTGTTTCCGCTCGCAAAAGGCATGGATACCGACATCCGTCGGCATGACGGATGGGGTCAACGCATTTCAGGTCACTCTCGGCGCCACCACGGCGCGCGACCCTGCTGTTATCGCCGCCACCGACGCGACCTTCGGACAAGCTTTCACCATCATCAGCGGCGGCTCCGCGGGTTACGCCTGGAGGTGGTGCTGATGCTTGGTGGAGCCAAATGCTATATCGATGACGGCCTCCGTCGGCTTTTGGCGTAGCCGCTTTCGTAACGACACCGCTCACCGCGCCGCCGCAACCCCCGCCACCGGAACACCGGACGCCCCGGGCCGCCGAGCGCTCAGAAATCCCCGCGCCTCCTCCAACCGTTCCGCCTCCAGATACGCCCGCAGCAACGTAAACCCGATCAGATCATGTTGCGCTCGGCTCCCCCCGATCCGCTCGCTCTCCCCGGCCAGCGGCGCCAGCGCATCGATCGTCGCGGCAAAATCCCCCCGCTCGAACGCCGAGAAACCACGCGACAGCGCCGGCAGATAAGACCCGGACGGATACCGCCCCTCCCGCGCCAGATCCTCCATCTGCCGCGCCCGCCCATCCAGTCCGCCGTCATCCCCCATGACCGCCTGCGCCAGGATCACATGCAGATCGGCAAGCCCATTGCCCGGCCGCGGCAACGCGCTGCCCGCATAGTCATGCAACGCCCGCCAGGCAGCTTCATCCCGAGGATACCCCGCGAGTTCAGACCGCCAAAGAAACGCCGCCCCATCGGACATCTGCTGCTGCGGCCCACCACTGTGCTGCCCCAGCGCCATGGCGTCACGATACAACCCCAGCGCCTCGGTCCAGTTGCCAGCCTGCAACTCACACAGCGACAGATGCCAGCTCAGATGACCATGGAAAAATCCATTTCTTGGATAGTCAGACAGCCAGGACGACAGAAAAATCCGCCCCGTGTCCGCCTCACCCATCTCGTAACAGATATGCGCATAGCCATGCGCGACATGGGCATTGAGCCGATTTGCCGCCAGCGACCGCTCGATCTTCGGCTTCGCCGCCGCCAACTGCCCGTCCTCGGACAAGGCCATCGCATGATGCGCCAAAAACCACGGATCATCGCCATAATGCGGCGCCAGGCCATCCATCAGCACCGCGATCTGGTGCTTCTGTCCGATCCGCCCGGACGCGCCAATCAGCCCGTTCGGGTTCGCCGCACTCGCCAGCACCAGCGCATCCCGCGGCCATTCCCCCAGATGCGCGAACAGCGCCGCAACCGCCGCCTCCGTCCGCCCCGAGAACACCAGATCGAAGAACGCGACATGGCTGGCCTCGCGCGCCGCCACACCGGCGGTCAAGGCCCCGGCCTCCGCCTGCACCGCGCGTGCCGCCGCCACATTGCCTTCCCGCATCAGCACCTGAGCCTTGCCGGTATACGCCATGGCAAATCCGGGGTCAGCGGTGATCGCCCGGTCAAACGCCGCGATCGCGCCGGGATACAGCGTCAAGGCCAGATCCTGACCTTGCGCGTAGGCGTCCCGCGCTGCGGGGGACGAAGTCGACAAAGCCAAATCATATCGGTCGGTTAGCACGGCAGGTGCTCCTTCTGGCCGGGACTATCGAAGCCTATCCGCTTCCCCGGCCGCGATAAAGGGGCGCCCGCGGCCTCTCCTACCCGCCCACCCGCTCGTCCGAATTAACCCCCAACTGCTTCAGCTTGCGATGCAACGCCGAACGCTCCATCCCGACAAACTGGGCCGTTCGGGAAATATTTCCGCCAAACCGCAGCAATTGCGCATGCAGATACTGCGTCTCGAACAAATCCCGAGCCTCCCGCAGCGGCAACGACATGATATCCGCCGTGGGGTCGATATTCAGCAGCGCCGGCGCCCGCGATCCAATTTCCGGCGGCAACATATCCGCTCGTATCGGATCGCCCGCCGCCCCGGGCGCCATGATCAGCAGCCAGTCCATCAGGTTCCGCAATTGCCGCACATTGCCCGGCCAGTCGTACGCCTGCAACGCCGCCAGCGTATCCGCCGACAGCGCCCGCACCGGAATGCCGGAGCTCTCCGCCGAGCGGGCGATGAACTGCAGCGCCAGCACCGGCACATCCTCCCGCCGCTCCCGCAACGCTGGTATCTTGACCGGAACGACTGCCAGCCGGTAATACAAATCCTCCCGGAACCGCCCCGCCGCGATCTCCGCCTGCAGGTCGCGGTTCGTCGTGGACAGCACCCGCACATCCACCGTCACCCGCGCCGACCCACCCAGCCGCTCGAACGTCTGGTTCTGCAACGCCCGCACGATCTTGCCCTGGGTTTCCAGCGGCATGTCGGACACCTCGTCCAACAGCAACGTGCCGGTATGCGCCCGCTCCAGCACCCCGGCGCGCCGGGGGTGTGAGGAAGGGTCGCTGCCCGCCTCGATCCCAAACAGTTCTTCCTCGAAACGTCCCGGATTCAGCGTCGCGCAGTTCATCACCACGAACGGCCCGCTGGAACGCCGCGACCGCGCATGGATCATCCGCGCGACCACCTCTTTCCCCGATCCCGCCGGCCCCGAGATCATCACCCGCGACCCCGTGGGCGCCACCCGCTCCACCTGCGACCGAAGCTGGCCGATCAGCGCCGACTCGCCGGTCAGCGTCACCTCCGGGCCGGCACGCAGCCGCAGCTCCACGTTCTCCCGAGCCATCGCCGCCGCTTCCAGCGCGCGCCGCACCACCAGCAGCAGACGGTCGGACTGGAACGGCTTCTCGATGAAGTCGTAGGCGCCGTGCTGGATCGCCCCCACCGCCATCTCGATGGTGCCGTGACCCGAGATCATCACCACCGGCACATGCGGATCGTCCGCCCGCATCGTCTCCAGGATGGCGATCCCGTCCATCCGCGAGCCTTGCAGCCACACATCCAGCACCACCAGCGACGGCCGTCGGGCACGAAACGCCGCGATTGCCGCCTCAGCATCGCCGGCGCCACGGGTCTCGTAGCCTTCGTCGCTCAGGATCCCCTCGATCAACAGCCGAATATCCGGCTCGTCATCGACGATCAGGATTTCATGCGCCATGCGACACCTGTGTCATCTCATGCCCAGCCGACACCGGCGCCGCGATTCGAGGCAACATCAGCGAGGCGACCGCCCCCGGCCCCTCCGGCTGATCCTCCAGGGTCAGCGCACCACCATGGTCTTCCATGATCTTTTTCACGATCGCCAGTCCCAACCCGGTTCCTTTCGGCTTATGCGTCACATACGGTTCCGTCAGTCGCGAACGGTCCTCCGCCGGCAGCCCGACTCCGTCATCCGCCACGCTCAGCAGCGCGCCCTCCGGCAGGTCTTGCACCGTCAGCGCGATATGGCCAGCGCCGGGCCGCATCGCCACCGCATCCGCCGCGTTCTGCAGCAAATTCGTCAGCGCCTGCCGCAGCATGCGCCGGTCGCATGGCACCACCGGCCCACGTTCCGGAATCTCCGTCACCCAGTCGATCCCGGGCCTGGCCGTCTTTTGCAGCACCAGCGCTTCCCGCGCGATCCGCCCGACATCCTCCGGCTTGATCACCGGCTGAGGCATCCGCGCAAACGCGGAAAATTCATCCACCATGCGCCCGATATCGCCGACATGGCGGCTGCTCGTATCGGCGCATTGCGAAAACGTGTCGGGATCGGACTGGATTTCCTTGGCGAAGCGCCGCTTCAGCCGCTCCGCGGAAAGCTGAATAGGGGTCAGCGGATTCTTGATCTCATGCGCGATACGCCGGGCCACATCGGCCCAGGCGGCCTTGCGCTGCGCCGATTGCAGTTCGGTGATGTCGTCGAACGTCACCACGAACCCGTCGGTGCGTCCACCCGACAGTTCAGCGCCGATCCGCACCAGCAGATGCCGCCGGTGGTTGACCGGCCCGGTCTGGACTTCCGCCGTCCGCGCCTTGTCCGGAGATGCCACAACCTCGGCGAACAGCGCGGAAAATTCGGGCACGATCTCCGCCAGCGGATGGCCCGTCGCGGCCAGCAGATCGAGCCCCAGCAACTCATCGGCGGTCCGATTCGGCAGCTCGATCCGGCCATGCGCATCCAGCCCGATCACCCCGGCCGACACCCCGGCCAGCACCGTCTCGGTGAAACGCCGCCGCTCATCGATCTGGCTGTATGCGTCCATCAACTCGCTACGCTGGGCAGCCAGCTGTCCGGTCATGCGGTTGAACGCCCGCGACAGTCCGGCCAGTTCGTCGCCGGTCGCCCCCTCCTTCACCCGCACCTTCAGATCGCCGCTGCGTACGCGTTCGGTGGCGCTGATCAGCATCCCGACCGGACGAGCGATCTGGTTGGCGATGACCAGGCCGATCAACCCCGCCGCCAGCAGCACCAGCAGGGCGACGATGGCGAAGATCCAGGCGAAGGCGATCTGCAGCCACGACCGATTCTCGTCCATCCGGTGGTATTCCGCCACCGCCTGCTCAGTCCGCTTCATATACCCCAATATGCTCGGGTCGATCGGCCGGCCGATCATCAGCATCAGCGGCGGAACCGATTCCAGCCGCACCACGGCCCGCACCCGCGTCCCGTCCCCGGCATTCATCACCACGACGTCGCCGTTCAACGCCTGCTGGGTCACCGAGGCCGGCGGCGCCTGCACCCCCATGCCAACGAACATCCCCGCCGCGGCCATGACCTGGCCGGTGGACGGTTCGTAAATCACCGCTTCGGTCAGCCCCCGCAGCGTGGTCTGCGTGTCCAGCACCTCGGCGAACACCGTGGGATCGGCCGACATGAACCGCCCGGCACGAGCCAGATCGTTCGCCATCTCCAGCGCCACCGCGCGAATATTGTCGCGATGCTCGTCCAGATAGCCGCGCGCGACCTGCAGTGAGCCCTCCAGCGACGTGCGCACCGGATCGTTGAACCAGGATTGGATGCCGAAATGGAAGAACGCGACCGCGAAGCAGGCGACCAGGATGGTGGGCAGCACGGCGACGCCGCTGAACAGGAACACCAGCCGGACATGCAGCCGAGACCCGGCCGATCCGCGCCGCCGCTCCACCCAGACCCGGGTCAAACGAGCGCCCAGCACCGCCCCGAGCATCAGCAGCACCGACAGGTTCGCCAGGATCAGGCCGAAGCCGACGCTCGGCTTCCAGCCCAGCGGCGAACCGCGTGCCAGGATGATGAACGTGGCCAGCCCGACCATCAGCGCCAGCGTGGTCAACGCCAGCGTGACGCCCTTGCCCAGCATGATGTCGGCAACCCGGCCCGCGCGCGACACCCTGGGTTCGGAAATGATATCGCGCGGCACCTCCGGCGCTAGCCTCGTCTTCGACGCCTCCGGCGTCGGGCCCGTCTTCAACGCCTCCGGCGTCGGGCCCGTCTTCAACGCCTCCGGCGTCGGGCCCGTCTTCAACGCCT
>DATAZJ010000557.1:0-4153 GCA_036272115.1 Rhodopila sp.
CTCGGAAGTGCTGAGCCTGGATGCCTCACAGTTCGAGCGGAACCCGCCGACCCTGGAGAAGACATGGGCCGAGTTCAGCACCGGCATCTTCCGGCTGGATGGGCGGCTGCTGGTGGTGCTGGACGTGTCGAGGCTGCTTGCCTTGGCTGGGGAGGAATAGACATGGCCCGCACCTGCCTTGTGGTGGACGACAGCCGTGTCGTGCGCAAAGTCGCGCGCCGCATCCTGGAATCGAACGGGTTCGACGTCACCGAGGCGGCGGACGGACAGCTCGCGCTGGATGCCTGCCGGCAGCATCTGCCGGACTGCGTGCTGCTGGACTGGAACATGCCGGTGATGGACGGGATCACCTTCCTGCAGGCGCTGCGCAAGGAATTCGGTCCCGACAACCCGCCGGTGGTGTTCTGCACGACCGAGAACGACATGGGCCATATCGAAGCGGCGATCTCGCACGGCGCGCAGGAATACATCATGAAGCCGTTCGACGAGGACATTCTGACCGGCAAATTCGCCCAGGTGGGCCTGCTGTGACCGCACCGGCGTCCAGATTGACGCCTTCGGCGGCGACCACGGCCAGGGCCTCGGGTTCGGCCACGCGGGTGATGATCTGCGACGATTCGGTCGTGATCCGGGGCGCCCTGGCCCGCATTCTTGAATCCGACCCCGACATCGCCGTCGTCGCCAAGGTCGAGAACGGCAAGATGGCGGTCGATCAGATCCGGGATGCCCGAGCCGACGTCGTGGTGCTGGATATCGAGATGCCGGTGATGGATGGGCTGACCGCCCTGCCCTTGCTGCTGCGGGCCGATCCGGGCGTGCGGGTGATCATGGCGTCCACGCTGACCACGCGCGGCGCCGATATCGCGCTGCGGGCGCTGCGGCTGGGGGCGTCGGACTACGTTCCCAAGCCGTCGAGCATCGGCACGGTCAACGACGACGGCTTCAAGCGGGAGTTGCTGGAGAAGGTCAAGGGCCTGGGCCGGCTGCGCCGCCGGTCGGCCGTGCCGGCTCGCCCCCAGCCGCCGATCTCGCTGCGGGCGGCGCCGCCGATTCCGGCGCGACTGCTGGCGGTGGGCAGCTCGACCGGGGGGCCGCAGGCGCTGTTCACGCTGGTGCAGGGTCTGGGGCGCAACCTGGGTGTGCCGGTGGTGATGACCCAGCATATGCCGGCGGCGTTCACGCCGATCCTGGCGGATCATCTCAACCGACTCGGTATGCTGCCCTGCACCGAGGCCAGGGATGGCCAGGCGCTGATGGCCGGGCAGATCTATCTGGCGCCGGGCGACCGGCATCTGCTGGTGGAGGGCAACCGGACCAGCCTGCGGGTTCGGCTGACCAGCGATCCGCCGGAGAATTTCTGCCGTCCCTCGGTCGATCCGATGCTGCGCAGCGCCGCGGTGGCGTGTGAGGGCCGGGTGCTGGTGGCGATGCTGACCGGCATGGGCCGCGACGGGCTGGCCGGAACGACCAAGGTGATCGAGGCCGGCGGCGCGGCTGTCGGTCAGGATGAGGCCAGCAGCGTGGTCTGGGGCATGCCCGGCGCCATCGCCCAGGCCGGGCTGTGCCACGCGGTGCTGCCGCTGCCGAAGATCGCCCCCAAACTGCTGGAAATGCTGAAAGGCGGACGCCTATGACCGCGTCTTTGTCGCAAGCCTCATTCGACACGCTGGCGTCACTGCTGAAGACGAAGTCCGGGCTGATCATCGGCATGGACAAGCTGTATTTGCTGGAAACGCGGCTTGCCAGCATCGTCAAGCGCGAGAAAGTGCCCGATATGAACGTGCTGGCGGAGCGTCTGCGGCGCCCGGGCAGCGATGCGCTGGCGCGCGACGTGGTCGAGGCGATGACCACCAACGAAAGCTTCTTCTTCCGCGACGACAAGCCGTTCCTGCACTTCCGCAGCCAGGCGCTGCCCAGGCTGGTGGCGGCGCGTCCGCCCGGCAGCCAGTTGCGGGTGTGGTCGGCGGCGTCATCGTCCGGGCAGGAAGCGTATTCGCTGGCGATGATCGTGGCGGAGGCGACGGCGCTGCTGGCGGGACGCAAGGTGGAGATCGTCGGGACCGACATCGCGCGCGATCAGTTGGCTCGGGCGCGGGAGGGGATCTACTCGCAGTTCGAGGTGCAGCGCGGATTGCCGGTGCAGATGCTGATGCGGTATTTCCGCAAGAACGAGAGCAACTGGCACATCGCCGACTCGCTACGGGCGATGGCGCAGTTTCGGGAGTTCAACCTGTTGTCGGACCTGCGCTCGCTTGGTCGTTTCGATATTGTGTTTTGCCGTAACGTGCTGATTTATTTCGACCAACCGACGAAGGCGCGGGTGCTGGAGGCGATCGCCGGGCTGATGCCGGCGGACGGGCTGCTGTATCTGGGCGGGGCGGAGACGGTGCTGGGTATTACGTCACGGTTCGCGCCGATGCCGAATGAGCGTGGGGTGTACGGCGTTGTTGGTGGGCCGGCACCGGCGGCGACGGTTCGGATGGCCGCGGTGGGGTAGTTGGCACCGGGGTGTCGGTTGATGGTGGCGATGACGGTTGGTGTTGCGCTGTTTCGTTTGTGGAAACACAGGCGTGGATGCCGACCTGCGTCGGCATGACGGACGCGTTGCGAGGGGCTGCGTCGGCGTGGCGGGTTCCGCGGGAGGGGCTGCGTCGGTGTGGCGGAGCCGGTGCGACGGGCTGCGTCGGTGTGGCGGAGCCGGTGCGACGGCATGCGTCGGTGTGGCGGATTCTGCGGGTGGGGCTGCGTCGGGGTTAGTGGGGCTTTTGAGCGGAGCGGGGGGCCGCAGTTGGGGGGCGGGTTTAGACGGTCTTCAGGAAGTCGGTCAGTTTGGTGATCGCGGTCTGCTTGTCGGTCTTGTCGAGCGCGCCAAGTTCTGCTGCCAGGCGGTCCATGGCGGATTCGTAGATCTGGCGTTCGGAGAAGCTCTGGTCGGGCTGGCCGGCGTTGCGGTGGAGGTCGCGGACGACCTCGGCGATGGCCAGGGGGTCGCCGGAGTTGATCTTTGCCTCGTATTCCTGGGCGCGGCGGGACCACATGGTGCGCTTGATGCGGGCCTTGCCGCGCAGGACGTTCAGCGCCTCATCGAACAGTTTGCGGCTGGCCAGCTTGCGCAGTCCGGCGGTGCGGGCCTTGGCGACCGGCACCCGCAGGGTCATGCGGTTTTCCTCGAAGGTGATGTGGATCAGTTCCAGGCGGTGGCCGGCGATTTCCTCGATCGCGATGCGCTCGACCTTGCCGACGCCGTGGGTGGGATAGACCACGTGGTCGCCCTCGACGAAGATTTCCGCCTTGGCGATGGCCCTGGGTGTCAGGTTCGGGCCATTGTGCGGCGGCCGGACATTGGGGCGCTGTTCGGATACGGGTGCCGGGGTTTCGCCGGCCGGCTGGTCTGTCACCTGGTTCGAAACGTCTTCCACTGCCTGCTGCTCATCCGTCATGTCGTCCGCTGTCTCGCCCATCTTTGCCGGCCGCTCGGCATCATCCGCGGCCAGACCGTTGTGCTTTCCAAAGTCCCCGCCATCGGCGGACATGGCTATCCCGCTATCCTGCCGCCCGATCGTCCCGCACGGCGAGCGCCCCGAGCGGCATGGATCCCAGGCGCTTCAATTTTTCGACGCGGGCGTCGCGGTCGGCGGAACGGTTAGGCAACATAGCATAAAATACGTGCCGCGTCAGCGCCTAAAACTCGCCACTGCCGAACGCCGTTGCGAAACGCGTCAAGCTTTCCCGGGTTCCGCGGAAAAGAGTTTGCCCTTGTCCGGCTTGTCCTTCCAGTCGTCCGCGTCGTCCGGCGGGGTGCCTTTGCGGGTGATATTCGGCCACAGCGTGGCGTATTTGCGATTGGGCTCCACCCAGTCGGCCACCCGGTCGTCGCTGTCCGGGAGAATGGCCTCGGCCGGACATTCGGGTTCGCAGACGCCGCAGTCGATGCACTCATCCGGATGGATGACCAGCATGTTCTCCCCGACGTAAAAGCAATCGACCGGGCAGACCTCGACACAGTCCATGAACTTGCAGCGGATACAGTTTTCGGTGACCACATAGGTCATTGGCAAACCTCTGGATGTCGGAAAAACGCGGCACGCGGCCGGCAATCATTGCGCGCGATATGCCGATGAATCCGCTGCGATGCAAGATGTTGCTGACACAT
>DATAZJ010000558.1:0-11373 GCA_036272115.1 Rhodopila sp.
ATCCACGCCTTCTGCGTACGGAAACAAAAGGCGTGGATGGCGTGCCTTCGCACGCCATGACGATGGAGGGTGGTGCTTGCCTGGCGAAGCGTTACTCGCGGGGAACTTTGTGCGTGTAACGTTGCGACAGAGATGCGTCAGATCTTGATGTCGGCGGCGACCAGGACCTGGTGGCTTTTCAGGACTTCCTGAAGTGCGGCCAATGCGGCGAGGGCGCAGATTGTGTCCTGCTCGCCGTTGCCGCCGCTGAGGCCGACGCCGCCGATGACCTGGCCGTCCACGACGATCGGGAAACCGCCGACGAAGACAGCGAATTTTCCGTCGAAGCTGAATTGGATGCCGTAGGCTTCGTTGCCGGGTAGGGCGGGGCCGTTCGGGGGGCGGTTGAAGAGGTGGGTGGAGCGCTTGTGGCCGGCGGCGGTGAAGGCTTTGTTCCAGGCGATTTGCGGGCCGGTGACGCGGGCGTTGTCCATGCGTTCCATGACGATGGGAAAACCGGCTTCATCGGTGATGCAGACGGTTTCGGGGACGCCGAGTTCGGCGGCCTTGGCGACGGCGGCGGCGACCATCAGGCGGGCCTCGCCGGTTTCCAGTTTCAGGGCGGTTTTCATGCGGGGGTTTTCCAGGAGATGCTGACGTCGCCGGTGACGAAGGTCTGGCAGGCCATGCGGTAGCCGGCGGCGAAGTCGTCGTCGGAGAGATGCCGGCGTTCCTTGGGCTTGATGGCGTCGGCGTGTTCCAGTCCGGCGTCGAAATGGCACCTGCAGGTGCCGCAGAGGCCGGCTCCGCATTTGAAGGGAATTCCGCCTTTCTCGCGCAGGGAGATGCGCAGCAGGTTGCTGTTTTCCGGTGCGGCGACGGATTTCATGTCGTTGGTTACGAACGTGATGGTGATCATGCGGTTATGGCAGTCTTTCCAAGACCGTACCGTTTCCGGCGAGTTGATGGAGTTCACGTCGCGCGGATTCGATGGTGGGGAAGTTTGGTAGGAACTTTGAGGCAACGAGTGTGGTGACTGCCGGCGGGGTTTCGTCGACGATGCGCAGCTTGGTCGGGTGCAAGAGCTCACCGATGACGAAGCGGGCTTTCCTTTGGCCGTGGAACAGGTAGTCGTAGGTTTCACACGGGCGGACCGCGTCGTTCGGTTCGGTATGGAAAATTCCTGGTTTGCTGGTCAGGATCACGTAGGTCATGGCGGAGCGGGGGCGTCCTGCGCGAGTTCGATGTTGTGCTTGAGCCAGAGTTGGCAGACCAGGCGGTAGCCTTGTTGCAGGCGCGGCCCCAGTCGCTGTTGTTCTTTCCAGTTGGGTTCGGGCAAATGTTCGGCACCGCTGAGGACCCGGCAGGCGCATCTGGCGCATTTGCCCATGCCGCAGCCGAATGTCAGATGCGGGTACGGGAACCGTTTGATGGCGGTGTTGACCACAAGATTGGTATCGTCCGGAACTTCTTCGCGGTAGGTGGCACCAAGCTTGTGGAAAACGACCGTGGGCATCAGGCGGCGAGGGGCAGCGCGCTGAGGGGCAGTTCGGCCTCGACGTAATCGTGGTAGAGTGCGGTGGTGTAGAGCAGGCGCATCTGGGCGCCGATCTCGCAGATTTTCAGGCAGCGTTGTTGCAGTTCGACGGTTTTGGCGTGTTCCAGGACGATCTGGAAGCCGCGCTCGCCGTGGATTTCGTCCGAAACGATGTGGAGGTCGAAGAATTCGACTTCTTCGTCGGTGAAGCCGTATTTTTCCCGTAACGTCGGTGTCTGGCGGCGGTAGATGGAGGGGACCTGCGATTCCAGGCCGACGACGAGGCCGGCGACGGCGACGATGGGGTCCTCACGCATGGCGATGGCATAGCACCAGCTTTGCAGGCCGCGGGTGGTGGGGGACATGTTGTCTGGATCTTTGATCCGAGCGGCGGTGGTGCCGCAGGATTCGGCGAAGCGGATGAGGAGGTCGGTGTGGCGGTCGCCGCCGATTTCTTCCTCATACATGTTGCTGAGCAGGAAGTCCTTGGCGTCGGTGAAGCTGTCGGGCATGCGGGCGTAGACGTAGGCGAGGTAGTCGGCGAACGGGCCGACGTAATGGTAATGATTTTCCGCCCAGCGGCAGAGATGGGTGCGGGAGAGCTTGCCCTCGGCCCAGGCGACGCTGAAGGGGGATTTGTTGGCGCTTTTGCCTTTGATGGCGGTTTCGAGGGCGGTGCGGAATTCCGCTGGGTCCATCAGTTCGGGCATGGGGGCCTCCTGTTTGGTCGGTGCAGTTGGCGGATACTGTATACAATACGTGTGAACGTCAAGTGTTATTCGAGGTCTTCCGGTTGCGCGGGGGGACGGCGGGCGCCGGCGTTCAGGACGTGGCGGTAGGCGAGCATCGAGGCCAGTTCCGGGTCGCCGGCGATCACCGCGCGCAGGATGCTGGCGTGTTCGGCCCAGGATTCGCGGGCGAATTCGATGCCGACGCCTTGGAACAGCGAGCCGGAGCGATCTCGCAGGGACTTCATCAGGTCGACGAGCACGCGGTTGCGGCCGGCGCGGGCCAGGTGGTTGTGAAAGGCGATGTTGAGGTCGGTGAGTTCGGGGAGACGGCCGGCCTCGATGGCGGCGTTGCCCCGGTTGAGGACGTTTTTGAGTTGTTCGAGGATTTCGGGGTCGTGGCGGCGGGCGGCGAGGCGGGCGTTGGCGCCTTCGAGGGTGGCGCGGACTTCCAGCAATTCCTCGGCTTCCTGCGGTGACAGTGAGGCGACGACGGCGCCGCGGCGGGCGGTGACCTCGATCAGGCCCTCGGAGGCCAGGGTGCGCATGGCTTCGCGGACGGGGTTGCGGGAGACGCCGAATTCCTCGGCGAGGCGGTCCTCGACGAGGCGTTCGCCGGGTTTGTATTGGCCGGAGAGGATGGCGGCGCGGATTTCGTCGGCGACCTTGTCGCGCAGCGGGGCGTGGTCGGCGCCGATGCGGCGGGGCCGGATGGGGGCGAGGGCGGCGGAATCAGCCATGGAGGTCGGTCTCCAGTTTCAGCGTTGCCCAGCATATAGGCAGGTTGGGATACAAAAAACAGAACTTTGCTGTGTGGTGGGCGATGTCGGTCTTATCATAACGCAATTTTGGGAGGAATCTGGGGTGGGGCGTAGAAAAAGATTGGCGATCGTGGCAATTTGTATACAGTAGCCGAAATCGGGCCACTGGGCCAGCAATCAGGAGATCGAGCCTCATGTCCTCCCTCCGCCTCGGACGCCGCGCTGTCGGCTTTGGTTTACTTGCCGCTCCCTTTGTTGCCTCACGCGCTTATGCCGGTTCGGCGGAGCCGTTGCGGGTGCGGCTGGATTGGACACCGTGGGGGGCGCATGCGGCGATCCACCTGGCGTCGGTGAAGGGGTGGTATCGCGACGCCGGGCTGGATGTGACGGTGGATGACGGCAACGGAACGAACCAGACGGTGCAGATCGTCGGGGGTGGCGACGATGTGGATGTCGGGCATGCGGCGCTGTCGTCGATGATCATCGCGCGCGGCAAGGGGCTGACCCTGAAGGCCATCGCGTCTTATGTGCGCAGCAGCGATATCGGCGTGATGATACCGGTGGATTCCGCGATCCATACGATCAAGGATTTGCACGGCAAGCGCGTCGGCTATACCGCGAGCTCGCTGGAGACGCCGTTCCTGGGGCAGTTCCTGAAGGCGGGCGGGCTGACGCGGGACGATGTGGAACTGGTCAACCTGGATGGGGCGACGAAGCTGGCGGCGTATCTGACGGGCAAGCTGGACGGGGCGTTTTCGTCCATTCCGTTCTTCGTTCCGGTGGTGGAGGCGCAGCGGAAGTCTCGGGCGATCATGCTGGCGGATGCGGGGCTGCGGATGCCGAGTTACGGGTTGTTTGCCAGGGATTCGGTGATCAAGGCGAAGCAGTCGGCGCTGACGCGGTTTGCCAGTGTCACTGATGGCGCCTGGGCTTATATCGCGGCGGGGCACCAGGAAGAAGGGGTGGCGGCGATCCATACGGCTCGGCCCAATGCCAAGCTGAACGCCGCGGCGATGCTGGGGCAGGTAAACAGTTTCATTTCGTTCTTTCCCACGGCGGCGACCAAGGGCGCGCCGGTGGGGACGATGGCAGCCGTGGACTGGACCGAGGCGATGCAGACGCTGGCCTCGGCTGATCTGATCCCGAAAGGACTGGCGGCGACGGACTGTTATTCGAACGATTTGTTTGATTCGGCGCTGTATGCGAGGACGGTCGGGGCGAAGGCGTGAGCACGGGCGTGCTGGAGGCTTTGCGTTCCACGCCGAAGGTTGCGGCGGTGGCGGCGGTTCATATCGCGGCCACGGACGTCAGCAAGCAATATGGCGCCAAGGGGGTCTTGGCGCTGGACCAGGTGTCGCTGTCGGTGCGGGATGGGGAGTTTCTGAGCATCCTCGGGCCGAGCGGTTGCGGGAAGAGTACGTTGTTGCGCTGTGTTGCGGGGCTGGAACGTCCCACCGGCGGGGAAATTCGGGTGCATGGGGAGGTGGTGCGCAAGCCGCCGGCGAATATGGGCGTGGTGTTTCAGCGGGACGTGCTGCTGGAATGGCGGTCGATCCTCGATAACATGTTCCTGCAGGTGGATTTTCGCGGTGAGAAGCGCGGCCGGTATATGGAGCGGGCGCATGAATTGCTTGATCTGTTCGGCCTGAAGGGGTTCGAGAAATCGTTTCCAGCGCAACTGTCCGGCGGCATGCGGCAGCGGGCGGCGATCTGCCGGGCGCTGCTGGCGAACCCGGATCTGTTGCTGATGGATGAGCCGTTCGGGGCGCTGGATGCGCTGACCCGCGATCAGATGAATCTGGAATTGCAGAAGATCTGGTCGGCGTCGCGGCGGACGATTTTGTTCGTGACGCACTCGATCGGGGAGGCGGTATTTCTGTCGGACCGGGTGGTGGTGATGAGCCCGCGGCCGGGGCGGATCGCGATGACGCTGACGATCGATCTGCCTCGACCGCGGCGGATGATGGTGCGGGAGATGCCGGAATTCGCGCATTATTGTGGGCAGATACGGGCGTTGTTTGGTGACATGGGGTTGTTGAAAGATGAATGAGGTCTCGCGCCTGCGGCGGATCTGGGATCTGTGCGCGCCGACGGTGACCATTCTTCTGATGTTCCTGATCTGGCAAATACTGGTGGGAGCCTTTCATGTGCGGCAGGTGATTCTGCCGGCACCGAGCGCGATTGTTGAAGCGCTGTTGGCGCAGCCGGGGTGGTTTGCGCAGGAGGGGTTGTACACCATGCTGACGATGCTGATCGGCTTCGGCCTGGCGGTCGTCGTGGGGATATTGCTGGCGATCCTGATTGTTGAAGTAAAGCTGCTGGAGAGCACGCTGTATGTGCTGATCGCGGCGCTGAACAGCGTGCCGAAAGTGGCGATTGCTCCGTTGTTCGTGATCTGGCTGGGGACGGGGTACGGGCCGAAGATCGCGATTGCGTTTCTGATCGCGTTCTTTCCCATCGTGATCGACAGCGTGCTGGGGCTGAAATCGGTGTCCAAGGAGATGCTGGACCTGGCGAGCAGCATGCGGGCGGGTCAGTTGGCTCAGTTCTGGCGTATCCGGTTGCCGACGGCGCTGCCGAGTATTTTCGCGGGCATGAAGGTGGGTGTTTCGCTGGCGCTGGTGGGCACGATCGTGGGTGAGTTCGTCGCGTCCGATCATGGGCTCGGCTATATCATCCTGACGGCGCAAGGGACGTTCGAGACGGCGCAGATTTTTGCCGCGAATATTCTGCTGGGGGCGGCGGGGATCGTGCTGTTCTGGGCGATGACGATGCTGGAACGACGGTGTGTGCCGTGGCACGCGTCGCAGCGGCGGGAGGCGTAGCCGGTCGCGGCTTTACATCGGGGCCCGGGCGTGCGGTGCTATCGGCAACGAACAAACGGGAGGAAACCATGGCCACGTTGAAGCGGCGGGCGTTGCTCGCGGGGGCTGCGTCGGTGCCGGCGATCGGACGAGCGCGGGCGGAGACGACGGTGACGTTCGCGATGATCAGTCCGCTGTCGGGGCCTTGGGCCAGGGAAGGGCAGTTGCAGTTGGGCGGCGCGGCGATGGCCGTGGACGACATCAACGCCGCCGGGGGGATCAAGGCGCTGGGGGGCGCCAAGGTGCGGCTGGTGCAGTTCGACGCCGGGGATTCAGCGGAAAAAGCCAAGGATGCGGCTCAGCGCATGGTGGCGCAGCAGGCCGATGTCAGCGGCGGGTTCGGGGCGTGGCTGTCGACTTTCACCCTGGCGGTGACCGAGGTCACCGAACGGGCGCAGATACCGTGGTTCACGCAGTCCTATTCCGACCTGATCACCGGGCGGGGGTTTCATTACATTTTCCAGTCGTCGCCGACCGCTGTGGACCAGGCGGAGAAGGCGTTGCCGACGATCCTGGACCTGGCGCAGCGCAGCACCGGCAAACGTCCGACACGCATCGGGATTATCGCTGACAACACGGCGTCTTCGGTCAGCTTCCTGAAGCCGATCCGAAGCCATGTGCTGAAGGATCTGGGTCTGACGGCGGTGGTGGACGAGGTGTTCACGCCGCCGCTGACCGATGCGACGACGCTGATCCAGCGGGTGCGGTCGGCTCGGCCGGATTTCCTGCTGGCGCTGCCGTCCAATGTGCCGGACGACAAGATCATCCTGGATAAGCTGGCGGAGTTCGGGCTGGGCGGCGGCAAGCTGCCCGTTGTCGGCAACGGCGGCCACTGGGCGACTCCGGAACTGGTGGCAAACGCGGGCAAGGAGGTGGTGCAGGGGATCATGATCATCACCGCCGGCGGGGCGGGCAAGGGGCTGGAGGATATCGAGCGGCGCTATATGGCCCGGACCAAGGAGCCGTGGATGCTGCAGGAGCCGATCATGGCGTATGGACACATCATGCTGCTGGCGGAAGCGGTGGAGCGGGCCCGGAGTGCCGATCGCCACAAGGTGGCGGAGCAGATACGCGCGTTCGACCTGCGCGACGGGCCGGCGCTGCTATTTCCGGGGCGGCATGTTCAGTACGACGCGGCGGGGCGCCGGGTGGATGCGAAGCTGATGATCGTGCAGTGGCAGAACGGGCGCATTGTGACGACCGATCCGCCGGAGATGGCACAGGCGGCGACGATCTGGCCGAAGGGGTAGGAAGGCGAGGGGCTTTGCCCCTCGACCCCATCAAAGGCGGAGCCTTTGAAATCCATTTATTTTTGGGGTTCCGAGGGGCGTCGCCCCTTGGCGAGTCCAGGCATGCCCCCGTGCAGGCGGGGGGCAGCGCCCTGGCCTTTCCATCATATCTTCATCAACCAGACGCTTGCAGACTCCCCTGCACCCGCCTATGTGGGGGCGCCAAGGTAGCGGAAAGGCTCACCCGCCCATGGCATTCGATACTCCCCAGCAGACTCTTCCTTCGTCCACCCCATCGGGGGGGCTTTATCCCCGGGTGGAGGAAGCCCTGGCGTTCGACGACGTGCTTGTCGTTCCCGCCTATTCCCAGGTGCTGCCGTCCTCGACCAGCACCACCACGCGGCTGACGCGTGGCATCTCGCTCAACATCCCGCTGATCTCGGCGGCGATGGACACCGTCACCGAAGCCGAGATGGCCATCGCGATGGCGCAACTCGGCGGCATGGGGGTGATCCACAAGAACCTGTCGCCTGAGGAACAGGCCGCGCAGGTCCGGCGCGTGAAAAAATACGAATCCGGCATGGTGGTGAACCCGCTGACCATCCATCCGGACCAGACCCTGGCCGACGTGAAACTGCTGATGAGCAGCCACCGCATCAGCGGCATCCCGGTGGTGGAGCGGGAGACCAACCGCCTGGTGGGCATCGTCACCAACCGCGATGTCCGCTTTGCCACCGAACCCAGCCTTAAAGTTTACGAGCTTATGACCCGGGAAAACCTGGTCACTGTCGCCGCCGATGTGGGTGCGGAGCGGGCCAGGCACCTGCTGCACAAGCACCGGATCGAGAAGCTGATCGTTGTCGACGATCTGTATCGCTGTATTGGGCTGATCACGGTCAAGGACATGGACAAGGCGGAGTCGCATCCGCTCGCCAACAAGGACGAACTGGGGCGGCTGCGGGTCGCTGCCGCCACCGGTGTCGGGCCGGAGGGGGAAGCGCGGGCTCGGGCGCTGGTGGCGGCCGAGGCGGATGTGGTGGTGGTGGATACCGCGCATGGGCACTCCGCGGGGGTGCTGCGGGCGATCGAAGCGATCAAGAAGGCGTCCAACACCGTGCAGATCATCGCCGGTAACGTTGCGACTCCGGAAGGGGCTCGCGCGTTGATCGAGGCGGGGGCGGACTCGGTGAAGATCGGCATCGGGCCGGGCAGCATCTGCACGACCCGGATCGTCGCCGGTGTCGGGGTGCCGCAGTTCACCGCGGTGATGGAGACGTCCGCGGCGTGCAAGGAGCTGGGGATACCGTCGATTGCCGATGGCGGCATGCGGACCAGCGGCGACGTGGTGAAGGCGCTGGCGGCGGGGGCGGATTGCTGCATGATCGGCAGCCTGCTGGCGGGGACGGACGAGGCGCCGGGCGAGGTGTTCCTGTATCAGGGCCGGTCCTACAAATCCTATCGCGGGATGGGCAGCCTGGGCGCGATGGCGCGCGGGTCGGCGGACCGGTATTTCCAGCAGGACATCAAGGACCAGTTGAAGCTGGTGCCGGAGGGTATCGAGGGCCGGGTCGGCTACAAGGGTCCGGTCGGCAACGTGGTGCACCAGCTTGTCGGCGGGTTGAAGGCGGGGATGGGGTATACCGGCAGCGCCGATATCGCGTCATTGCAGGCGAATACGCGGTTCCGGCGGGTGACCGGGGCGGGGCTGCGGGAGAGCCATGTGCATGACGTGGCGATCGATCGCGAGGCGCCGAACTACCGGCAGGACTGAGTCGCGGTTTCGGCGGTTCACGGCGGCGGCCGGGCGGGTATAAGCGCCCGGCAACCGCTTTGGCCGCCGAGGACCCATGATTCGCCTGGACACCATCAGTAAGCAGAACGGCACACGCCTGGTTTTCGTCGAAGCCTCGGCGGCGCTGCAGAAGGGCGAGAAGATCGGCCTGGTCGGGCCGAACGGCGCCGGCAAAACCACGCTGTTCCGCATGATCACCGGGCAGGAGGAGCCGGATGGCGGCCAGATCCTGGTGGATCGCGGCGTCTCGATCGGCTTTTTCAGCCAGGATGTGGGGGAGATGGCGGGCCGTAGCGCGGTCGCCGAGGTGATGGACGGGTCCGGTCCGGTCAGTGAGGTCGGCGCCGAGCTGGCGGTGCTGGAGGCCGCGATGGCGGATCCGGCGCAGGCTGACGTACTGGATGCGATTATCGAGCGGTTTGGCGAAGTGCAGGCCCGGTTCGAGGAACTGGACGGGTATGCGCTGGACGGGCGGGCCAGGGCGGTGCTGGACGGGCTGGGGTTCAGCCAGGAGATGATGGACGGCGATGTCGGCGCGCTGTCCGGCGGTTGGAAGATGCGGGTGGCGCTGGGGCGTATCCTGCTGATGCGGCCCGACGTCATGCTGCTGGACGAGCCGAGCAACCATTTGGATCTGGAGAGCTTGATCTGGCTGGAGGGGTTTTTGGCGGGGTTCGAGGGGGCCTTGCTGATGACCTCGCACGACCGGGAATTCATGAACCGCGTCATCAACAAGGTGATCGAGATCGATGGCGGGGTGCTGACGTCGTTTTCAGGCGATTATGAATTTTACGAGCAGCAGCGAGCGCTGAACGAGAAGCAGATGCAGGCGCAGTTCGAGCGGCAGCAGGCGATGCTGGCTAAGGAGGTGGCGTTTATCGAGCGCTTCAAGGCCAGGGCGTCGCATGCGGCGCAGGTGCAGAGCCGGGTGAAGAAGCTGGAGAAGATCGACCGGGTGGAGCCGCCGAAGCGGCGGGTTTCGGTGGCGTTCGACTTTGCGCCGGCGCCTCGGTCGGGGGACGATGTGGCGGCGCTGCGGGGGGTGGGGAAGCGGTACGGCAGCCGGGTGATCTATGACGGGCTGGACCTGCTGGTGCGGCGGCGGGAACGCTGTTGCGTGCTGGGGGTGAATGGGGCGGGGAAATCGACTCTGCTGCGGTTGGTGGTGGGTGCGACGGAGCCGGATGCGGGGTCGGTGGTGCTGGGGGGCAGCGTGAAGATGGGGTATTTCGCGCAGCACGCGATGGATCTGCTGGATGGCGAACGGACGGTGTTCGAGACGCTGGTGGAGGCGTTTCCGCTGGCCGGGCAGGGGTCGTTGCGGTCGCTGGCGGGGGCGTTCGGGTTCTCCGGCGATGAAGTGGAGAAGCGGTGCCGCGTGCTGTCGGGGGGCGAGAAGGCTCGGTTGGTGATGGCGCTGATGCTGTATGATCCGCCGAATTTCCTGGTGCTGGATGAGCCGACGAACCATTTGGATATCGCGACGAAGGAGATGCTGATCGGGGCGTTGTCGGTGTTCGAGGGGACGATGTTGTTTGTCTCCCACGACCGGCATTTCCTGGCGGCGCTGTCCAACCGGGTGTTGGAACTGACGCCTGAGGGCGTGCATCAGTATGGGGGTGGGTATACGGAGTATGTCGCTCGGACGGGGCAGGAGGCGCCTGGGTTGCATGGGTAGGGGGGGCACGGGGTGGCCGCCTCTTGCACAAATCTACATTAATATGTAGATTTACGTCATGGGTGAGTCACCGCGCTGCTCTTGGCACGATGGCAAGTGCGCGGCGAACATCGCCACCCACGGCTACGATTTTGCCGACATGGACGAAATGTTCGACGGACGTTTCGTGCTGACACGGGCGGACAACCGCCGCGACTACGGTGAGGCGCGGTTCAACATGATCGCCGGGTTCAAGGATCGCATCGTCAACATCACGTTCACCCCACGCGCCGGCAAGTATCACCTGATATCGGTGCGGGACGCCAACAGAAAGGAAAGGGCTGTTTATCATGCCAGACACACGGCGCCCTGAGGCAAGCCGCACGAACTGGGCAATGCTGCGGTCCCGCCGCGACGAGGACATCGAGCGCCTGGCGGCGGCGGATGTGGACAACCCGGCGACAACCGAAGCAGATTGGGCCGATGCCGTCGTGGGCTTGCCGGTGGTGAAGACCCCGGTCAATGCGAAGTTCGATGCTGATGTCGTCGATTGGTTCAAGTCGCAGGGGCGGGGCTATCAGACGCGGATGAACGCCGTCCTCCGCCGCTATATGGAGGCGCACCGCAGGACTGGGTGAGTGGTCGCGAGCCGCCTCGTGACACATTGGCGAAGCGATCCACATTCAGAGTTTGTTACAGGATAAGGATGGAAGATTCGCGCTCGATCGAGGCATCTGGTAATTTGACCGGGTCGCTCTGCGTTGCCAACTCAGCGAACCGTCACTCCAGCATCGTTG
The DNA here is from genome assembly GCA_036272115.1 of Rhodopila sp. Classification (GTDB taxonomy): domain Bacteria; phylum Pseudomonadota; class Alphaproteobacteria; order Acetobacterales; family Acetobacteraceae; genus Rhodopila. Next base: position 11,345 of record DATAZJ010000558.1, read on the forward strand.
GATTAGGTCCATGCGACATCCGAGAGAAG
>DATAZJ010000559.1:0-5031 GCA_036272115.1 Rhodopila sp.
GCAGCCGGGCGGTAAAGCGCATCAGCGATGTCAGGGCACTGCGAGCGGCGCAGTTTCGTGAGGATGGCGGCCCGCTGGCGCATCCCGTCCAGCCCGCGGCCTATCTGGCGATCGACAACTTCTACACCGCCACCATCTACAACAAAGGCGCCGAGGTCATCCGCATGATGGCCACCATCATCGGCCGCCAGGCGTTTCGCCGCGGCATGGATCTGTATTTCGCCCGCCATGACAACAACGCCGTCACCATCGACGATTTTGTCCGCGCGATGCAGGACGCGTCAGGTGTCGATCTGGAAGATTTCAAGCTGTGGTATCACCAGGCGGGCACACCTGAAGTCTCGATCGAGGACTCTTATGATCCGGCCACGAAACGCTATTCCCTGACCGTTCGTCAGGCCACGCGCCCGACGCCCGGCCAGCCCGACAAATATCCGCTGGTGATCCCGGTGGCGATGGGGCTGCTGGATGGCAACGGCCAGGAGATCGCCACACGGCTGGACGGCGAACCGGATACCACCCCGGGAACCCGCGTCCTGCTGGCGACGCAGGCGGAGAATCGTTTTGAATTCATCGACGTCGCCAGCCCCCCGGTGCCGTCGCTGCTACGCGGTTTCTCCGCGCCGGTGAAATTATCTGGCCTGACGCCGGATCGTTTGCGCTTCCTCGCCGCCCACGACACTGATCCGTTCGTCCGCTGGGAATCCGGGCAGCAATTCGCCGCCGCGATGCTGCTGGACATGGTCGCCACGATCCAGGCCGGCGACGAACCAACGGTGGATCCGGCGCTGATCGAAGCGATGGCATCCACCCTGGAACAGGACCCTGCCTTCGCCGCCGAAGCATTGACCCTGCCCGGTGAGGCGACGCTCGCCGACAAGATGGATGTCGTCGATGTCGATGCGATCCATACCGCACGCGATCTGGTTCGCCAGGCGATCGGCCGAGCCCTCGGCGACCGGCTGGGGGCTCTGTATGACGGCTTGACCGATACCGGTGCCTACTCGATCGAAGGCCCGGCGAGCGGCCGCCGGTCGTTGCGCAACACCTGCCTGGCCTATCTGGTCGCGGCCGGAGACACGGCAGCGGTGACGCTCGCCAAGGCGCAGTTCGATGCCGGCCGCAACATGACCGATGTATTGGCGGCATTGGGCATCCTCTCAGGCGTGGATTGCGCGGAGCGAACCGAGGCCCTGGCAGCCTTCTATCGGGCATGGCGGGACGATCCGCTGGTGCTGGACAAGTGGTTCGCGATCCAGGCGCTGTCGCCGCTGCCGCAAACCGCGCAGGCGGTGGAGTGGCTGAAGTCCCACCCGGACTTCGATCTACGCAATCCGAACCGCGTGCGGGCTCTGGTTAGTAGTTTCGCCGGTAACCAGGCACGCTTTCACGATCCGTCGGGCGCCGGCTATCGGCTCTATGCCGACACCATCATCCAGCTTGATCCGACCAACGGCCAGGTCGCGGCTCGGATGGTGTCGCCGTTCGGTCAGTGGCGGCGGTTCGACGCTGTGCGCCAGCAGTTGATGAAGACGCAACTGCAACGGATTCTCGATCTACCCGATCTGTCGCGGAACACCTTCGAAATGGCCTCGAAAAGCATCGCATGACCGGCTTTTGCGACCACGCCTGGCAGCGCACCACGGACCTTCGTTCGGCGATCGACGGGTTGCCGTTCAATCGCGAACTCGCCGCCGGAACGTTGGATCAGGCGCGCTTCCAGTTCTACATCACCCAGGATGCGCTGTACCTGGATCAGTACGCCCGCATCCTGGTGATGGCCGGCGCCAGGGGCCCCGATGGCGCGACCTTGCGGCTGTTCGCCGAATGCGCCCTCGAAGCCGTGGCAGTGGAGCAGGCGCTGCACGGCCAGTATCTCACCCAGTTCGGCGCCGATGCGCTTGCAGCCGAACCGTCGCCCGATTGCCTCGGCTATACCAGTTTCCTGCTCGCCACCGCCTACCACGACCCGTGGGAAGTGCTGTTGGCCGCGCTGCTGCCGTGCTTCTGGATCTACTGGGATGTCGGCAACACCATCGCCAGGCAGGCCGCGGCCGACAACAAATACCGAGCCTGGATCGACACCTATTCCGATGAGGGGTTTGGCAACGCCGTCCGCGCGGTGATCGCCGCGACCGATAAAGCGGCTGAAGCTGCGACGGATGCGGTGCGCCGGCGAATGATGACCGCGTTCATCCGTTCCAGCCAGTATGAATACCTGTTCTGGGACGGCGCCTACCAGCTTCGCGGCTGGCCGGTGGAACCTTAGCGGATTTCCACCGTCCTGCTCCGTTGACCCGCCGCTCCGGCAGTCCACACAAGACGGCCGGTTGACGTTCCGGGTAACATCCCGGGATGCCCCGATTCGGATTGCGCCTGACACCTCATGGCCACCTGGTTGCCCAGGAGCAGGACGATGCGCCCGAGATCGACGCGCAGGTGCTGACGCGCCTGACCGAGGCGTTCGGCCAGGGCAGCGGGTACGGCCTGGTAAGGCTGGGTGCCGGGGAGGTCGGGCGGGCGCTGCCGCCGGTGTTCGTCTGGTGGCGTGCCTTTGCGGCCCGCTATGTCGGGGCACTCTGCCTGAACGCATCCGGGCGGGAGGAGGACGCAACCCTTCCGGTCGTGCCGGCTCCCGATGCGGGTGAGCTTGCATCCCTGGTGCTGACGGCGCCGATGATGGAGGGGGCCGAATATCTGACCGAAGCGGTCCTGCTGGCGCTGTGGGATGACATGGTGCTGGCTTTCGGCGCCGGGCTCGAGGCTGCGCGAGGCGGGCTGCAGCGATTCCTGAATGAACTGAATCCGGCGTGGAACCTGGTTGGACGGGTGCACTTCAACCTGGCGGAAAATCGCCGTGATGCCGAGCAGCCATTTGCCTTCATGGCGACCTACACCACGCGGCTGTCCGCCCAGGCACGCGCGCAGCACGTCCCGCTGGGGCAGGCGCTGCGGGAATATGCCGGTGCGGCGAACCGGGACAAGCTGCTGTCCCTGCTGCTGCCGGTGCAGCGGGCGGCCGAACAGTGCGCGTGGCTAAGGCCGATGCTCGACGCGGGGGAGATTTTTCATCCGCTGCGCTGGGGGCCGGCCGAGGCGTCCCGCTTCCTCCACAGCCTGCCGGACCTGGAGAGCGCCGGCGTTGTGGTGCGCATGCCCGCGACATGGCGGGCCAACCGTCCAGCCCGGCCGCGCGTCACCGGCACGGTGGGCAGCCGGAAGCCCTCGGCGCTCGGCTTGGAGGGTGTGCTGGATTTCAGCATGGGCGTCATCCTGGACGGCGAACCGCTGACCGAGGATGAGGTCGCGACCCTGCTCGCCGGGACCGAGGACCTTGTGCTGCTGCGCGGCCAGTGGGTGGAAGTGGACCGCGCCCGGTTCGAGAAGACGATGGAGCGGTTCCGCGAGGCCGAAGCCCTTGCGGCAAAGAGCGGGATGACTTTCGCCGAGGCGATGCGGATGCTGGCGGGCGCTTCGGTCACCGGGGACGATCCGGACGCGGTGGATGCCGACTGGTCGCTGGTGACCGCCGGTCCCTGGCTGGAGCAGACGTTGACGGCGCTGCGGGCCGGAGACGGCGATGGCGTCGATCCAGGTAAAGCGCTGAAGGGAACTCTTCGGCCCTATCAGCGGACCGGCACGCAATGGATGCACCTGTTATCCAGCCTTGGTCTCGGGGCCTGCCTGGCCGATGATATGGGGCTGGGTAAGACGATCCAGGTCTTGTCCCTGCTGCTGGTGGAGCAAGCGGCGGGTCAACCGAGCCTTCTGGTCGCGCCGGCGTCGCTGCTGGGGAACTGGGCGGCGGAAATCGGCAAGTTCGCGCCCGGTCTGAAGGCGGCGATCATGCATCCCTCGGCGATGGCGACTGACCAGATCAAGCAGTTCACACCGGAACAGGCGATGGAATTCGATCTGATCATCACCAGCTATGGCTCGCTGCTGCGGATGCCGGCGTTTTCCGAAACATCGTGGCGGTTCGTCATCCTTGATGAGGCGCAGGCAATCAAGAACCCGGCCGCGCGCCAGACGAAGGCGGCCAAGGCATTGCGGGCCAAGGCGCGGATCGCGCTGACCGGGACCCCGGTGGAGAACCACCTCGGCGATCTATGGTCCATCTTCGACTTCATCAATCCCGGGTTACTGGGCAATGCCAAGCAATTTTCCCGTTATGCCAAGGGCTTGGCGGATCGCACACATAATCCCTACGGGCCGCTGCGGGATCTGGTGCGGCCGTACATCCTGCGGCGGATGAAGACCGACAAGTCGGTAATTGCCGATCTGCCCGACAAAACCGAGGTCAAGGCACTGTGCGGATTGAGCCGCCGGCAGACCGCGCTGTATGGGCAGGCGGTGGCGGACCTGGAGGAAAAGCTGAAGGAGTCCGATGGCATTCAGCGCAAAGGCATCGTGCTGACCATGCTGATGCGGCTCAAGCAGATCTGCAATCATCCGTCGCAATGGTTGAACGATGCGGTCTGGGCCGAGGAAGACAGCGGCAAATGGGGCCGGCTGCGGGAGATCGCCGAAGTGGTCGCCGCCAAGCAGGAAAAGATGCTGGTATTCACCCAGTTTCGGGAAATGACCGGCCCACTGGCGGCCTTCCTGGGTCAGATCTTCGGCCGGCCCGGGCTGGTACTGCACGGCGAAACCCCGGTGAAAAGCCGCAAGGGCCTGGTGCAGACGTTCCAGGAGGACGAGAGGGTGCCGTTCTTTGTCCTGTCGTTGAAGGCCGGCGGGTCTGGATTGACGCTGACGGCGGCGTCCCACGTCGTGCATTTCGATCGCTGGTGGAACCCGGCGGTGGAGAATCAGGCGACCGATCGGGCGTTCCGGATCGGGCAGAAGAAGAACGTGCTGGTGCACAAATTCATCTGCCGCGGCACGGTCGAGGAAAAGATAGATGGCTTGATCGACTCGAAGAAAAGCCTGTCTGATGAACTGTTGACGGGCGGGGCCGAGATCAATCTGACCGAGATGGGCAACGACGACATCATGCGGCTGGTCGCACTCGATCTGAACGCCGCGATG
>DATAZJ010000560.1:0-3367 GCA_036272115.1 Rhodopila sp.
TCATCTTCATGGCGGGCGCAGGTCCGCCATCCATGCCTCGCAGTGCGGGCCCCGGAAAAGCCTCGCGTGGCGGGCCTTCGCCCGCCACGACCGGATTGGACGGCAGTCCCAACGTCGACACGCCTATTGATCGGCAGATACTTAACTTCGCCGCCGCCGCAGGTTCGTCACCATTCGCAGGATCGGGATCACCAACGCGGCCAAGGTGAATGTGCCGCCGATCGCCGTGATCGCTTGGCGGCGGACCGCCAGCGCTTCCAACTCCACCCGGCTTGGGGACGATCGTGTAGCGGCGATGGCGAGGATAATCGCCATCAGCAGATCGGCACCGCCAAGAATCCCCGCCGCGGCGGGAAAGCTTTGGGCCAAGCCGCTCCGCAACCAATACCAGACCGCGATATGGGCGAAGACGATCGCTCCCAAAAAGAACATCAGAGCGATCACACCCAGCGTGGCGCGCACGACGATGCGCCGGGCGAACCGACGCAAACGCACGCCCTCGGCTTCCGCCGCAATACGCGCTAGCTGAACAGGACGCACCGATCAGCGCATCGCACGCCCGATAATCCATCCCACGGCAGCGGCGATGATGATCGCCGTCAGGGGTTGGTCCTTCACCCGGCCGGACATCGCCTGCGCCTGGTCGCGCACGGCACCGCTCGCGGTGTGGACGGCGCTTTCCGCCCGGCCGGCGAACTCTGCTACCGCCGGCGCCACGCGGTCCTTCATCAGCGCTTCCACCTGCTCCCGCAGCCGGACAATCTGCGCCTGCGCGTCTTCCATCTTGCTGTGCGTCTCAGAAGCGGTGGTCATCGGTCTGCTCCGTTAAAGTTGGTCCAGGATAAGATCAGACGTAGGTACGATCGTTGTCCAACCAAACCCTGCTGGCCATGCGCTTGCGCGAACGTGACCGATGCCGAACTACGCTGCCGGTCGCTGTTCCAGGCTTGCCAGCGAACGTCCCCTGGTTTCCGGCAGCAGCAGCAGCGCCACGATCATCAGCATCAGCCCACCGAACGTGAAAATGGCGATCGCGGCGGCCAGGCCCCAAGTGGCGGCCAGGAAGCCGACCATGGCGGGAAACACCGCGCCGATGCCGCGCCCGACGTTGTAGCAGAAGCCCTGTCCGACGCCGCGCACGGCGGTGGGGTACAGTTCCGTCATGAACGGACCCATGGGCGAGAACATCATCAGGTTGATGAAGCCGAGGAAAAAACCCACCGGCAGGATCAGATCGTTGCTGAGCGGGGCGAACAGATACACCAGCATCAGCACGACCGAACCGATCGCCGAGGTCATGAAGGTTGCCTTGCGTCCGATCGCATCCGCCAGGTAGGCGCCGGACAGAAAGCCGAAGAACGCGCCCAGGATCAGCACCATCAGATAGCTGCCGGTACCCACAGACGTCAGATGCCGCGTGGTTTTCAGGTAGAGCGGCAGGAAGGTCGTCAGGGCATAGCTGGACCCTTGCGCGCCCGTGACCATCATCGAGACGCGCCACGTGGTGGACAGGTAAGGCTGCTTCAGGGCGGAGAACATATGCATCGGCCCCACGCCCGCGGTGCCGCGAGGCTTGATCGCCGGTTCCTCCACGAAGCGGCGGATCCAGAAAACCAGTCCGGCCGGGGCAAGGCCGATCCAGAACATGACCCTCCAGGTCAGTGCCTCCGGCAGGTTGGCCGACAGCAGCGTAAACAGCAGCGCGGCCGTGCCCCAGCCGATCGACCAGCCGGTCTGCACCAACCCGACCGCCCGGCCGCGATATTTGTCGCGGATGACCTCTCCCATCAGGACCGCTCCGGCGGCCCATTCGCCGCCGAAGCCGAGGCCTTGCAGCGCCTTGAGCACGAAAAGCTGATTGAAGTCCTGGGCAAAGCCGCACAGGAAGGTGAAGAAGGCGTACCAGAGGATCGTCACCTGAAGGACGCGCACGCGGCCGAAACGGTCCGAAAAGGCGCCGGCCATCCAGCCGCCGAATGAGGAAACGACCAGGGTGACGGTCGCCAGCACCCCGGCCTCGGCGGTGGTGATGCCCCAGACGGCCAGCAGCAACGGAATCACGAAGCTGAATATCTGCACGTCCAGCGCATCCAGCGACCAGCCGCCGAAACAGGCGATCATGGTACGCCGCTCCCGCGGGTTCAGGTCCTTGAACCAGGCCAGCATTATCCACTCCCCAAACTTTATTTCGGTTTTGTTGGGTACAGTGAAGCCCGGCGCGGCATTCGAGGCAAGCGCCGACGAATGCCGGGTAAAAATATGGGGCAACGATGCGACCGCATGCCGTTTCGCCGGTTAAGGCGGGTGATCATAGGGAGAGCACCGCCATGTCCGAACATACCTATCGCGTTATCGAACTCGTCGGATCGTCAGAGATCAGCCATGCCGACGCCATCGAGAACGCCATTGCCCGAGCCGCCAAGACGATGCGGCATTTGCGCTGGTTTGAGGTGACCCAGCAACGCGCCGAAGTCCACGATGGCAAAATCCAGCACTATCAGGTGACGATGAAGGTCGGATTGACGCTGGAGGAATGATCCCCAACGGGCCGGAGTCCTGCTTCGCCATCGCCCGGTTGCTGCGCACGACCAGCCAGCCGGGCGAGGCGGAATCGGTGCTTCAGGTCTTGCCGGTCCACGCGGCTCAAAGGCTGACCGCCCCCGCGAATCAGCGGGCTGCCCCTGGGCCTGCCGCCGAATTTCAACGAAGAAACGATGCAACAAGGCATCCGCCGCAGACGTCTCCGACATCGGGTTCGGATTGCCACGCGGCATCCACAACCCGGGGGTGACCGCTCGCCCAAAATGACCTAAACCCCCTGCCCGGCAGCCACCGGAGGGGGACACCAGCACGTGCCATCACTATCAGGGAAGACCGCCTTTGTGACCGCTGCCGGCCAGGGTATCGGCCGAGCCACCGCGCAAGCCTTCGCCGCCGCCGGCGCTACCGTCATCGCCACGGATGTCGATGACGCCAAACTGGCTGGTCTCGCCACCGACTCGATCCGCACCGCCGCCCTGAACGTCCTCGATCCCGCCGCCATCGCCCAGGCCGCCGCCCAGGCCGGCCCCATCGACATCCTGTTCAACTGCGCCGGCGTCGTTCACCAAGGCACGCTGCTGGAGGCCACCGAGGCTGACTGGTCGTTCGCCTTCGACCTGAATTGCCGGTCGATGTTCCGCACCATGCAGGCGTTCCTGCCGGGCATGCTGGCGCGCGGCCGCGGCGCGATCGTCAACATGGCGTCCGTCGCCTCCAGCCTGAAGGGCGTGCCGAACCGCTTCATCTACAGCGCCTCGAAAGCCGCTGTGATCGGCATGACCCGCTCGGTCGCCACCGACTACGTGACCAAGGGCATCCGCTGCAA
>DATAZJ010000561.1:0-4531 GCA_036272115.1 Rhodopila sp.
TTCTTTCGCTCGGCGACGTGACCTGCGCGGTCGGTCCGATTGGGCTGTTTCTCGGACGACTCGCGAATTTCATCAATGGCGAGTTATGGGGACGGCCTTCCGACGTCCCCTGGGCTATGGTGTTTCCGCACGGCGGACCGCTGCCCCGCCATCCTAGCCAACTCTACGAGGCGACCCTTGAGGGCCTAGTTCTTCTCGCGATCCTTGCCATCCTCGTGCGCAAGGGCGCGTTGCGCCGTCCTGGCTTCATCATCGGTGCGTTCGCGATTGGATACGCGATCGCGCGATCGATCTGCGAACTGTTCCGCGAGCCCGATATCCAGCTTGGATTTCTCTGGGGCGGCCTGACCATGGGACAGCTTTTGTGCATACCGCTGGTCCTCGCGGGGATCGGCTTCATCGTCGTCGCCATGCGGCGCGCGCCGCTGCCGCGGATCGAAAGCCGTGGATGACGACGCGGCTTTGGAGGAGGAGATCCGCCGGCTGATCGCGATCGCCGGGCCGATGCCCGTCGCCGAATACATGCGGCTGTGCCTGACCCATCCACAACACGGCTACTACACCACGGGCGACCCATTCGGTCGGGACGGCGACTTCACCACCGCGCCTGAGATCAGCCAGCTGTTCGGCGAGCTGATCGGCGCCTGGCTGATCGATTGCTGGGACCAGGCCGGGCGGCCGGAGCGGGTCAATCTGGTCGAGCTCGGTCCCGGGCGCGGCACGCTGATGGCGGACATGACGCGTGTCGCCCGGCATGTGCCGGAGTGGCTGAAAGCCGTCCAGATCCACCTGGTGGAGATCAACCCCCGGCTGCGGCAAGCCCAGGCCGCTTCATTGGCGGCCCACGCGCCACAATGGCACGAGTCCTTCGCGACCATGCCCGACGGCCCGGTCATGCTGGTGGCAAATGAGTTCCTGGACGCTTTGCCGATCCGGCAGCTGGTTTTTCGGCACGGCGCCTGGCGTGAGCGGCTGGTCGACTGGAACGCCGAAACCGGCTTTCATTTCGCCCCGTCGGCCGAGCAAAGCCCGCTGTCGCTGCTGGTGCCGCCGGGCCTCTCGCCGACCGAAGGCGCGGTCTACGAGCTGTCGCCCGCGGTGATTTCGGTTGCGACTGAAGTTGCCCGCCGAATCGCGGTCCAGGGCGGGGCGGCGCTGTTCATCGATTACGGGCGCAGCGAGAGCGCGCTGGGCGAAAGCCTGCAGGCCGTCCGCGCGCACCGGATGGTCGAGGTTCTGGACAGCCCCGGCGAGGCCGACCTGTCCGCCCATGTCGATTTCGCCCTGCTGGGGCGCGTGGCGCACGACGCCGGCGCGGCGATCGCGGGGCCGGTGCCGCAGGGAGCGTTTCTGAACACCTTGGGGATCGGCATCCGGGCCCAGCGGCTGCGACGCGGCCTTTCCGGCGATACGGCCGGTGCGCTGGATCAAGCCGTCGCACGGTTGACCGCACCGGAGGCGATGGGCCAGCTTTTCAAAGTGCTGGCCATCGTCCCGCCGGGCGGCATCCGCCCGGCGGGATTTGGTACCGCCTAGCGGTTGTGCTTCAGCCTGCGGTCGGTGCCCGGGTTCTTGACCCGGCCCTGGCCGCCATGCCGGACATCGGTGGCGGTGTTGTTCTTGTGGACGCCATTCTGGCGATTATGCTTCAAGCGGCCGTCGAGCTGCGGATTGCGAACGGCACCGCGATGGCCTGGCGAGGGTGATGTGTGCTGCATAGAAGTCCTCGGCGTTTCAATGTCAGTCAAGGCATTGCTTCCTGAAATTAACCGCGCCTATTCAGACGCTGTTCCCCCGGACGGTATTCCCGCCAAAAGCTCGGTAGAATTCCCCCGGATCATGTTTCCATACGCGGGGACGAAAAGGTCGGATGTCGGAAAATGTTAAAATCTCCGATAATTTTATCTAATTTCGGAGTCGCGCACGGCTTCTTCACCCGTGAGGGCGGGGTCAGCGCCGGCATCTATGGCTCGCTGAATTGCGGTCTGGGCTCGGACGACGATCCCGCCCATGTCGCCGCCAACCGCGCGCGCTGCGCCGGGCTGCTGGGCGTGCCCCCCGCCGGCCTGGTGACCGCCTATCAGGTGCATGGGATCGCCGTCGCGGAAGTGACGGCGCCCTGGACGCCGGGAAACGCTCCCAGGGCGGATGCGATGGTGACGACGCGGCGCGGCCTCGCGCTGGGCATCCTGACCGCCGACTGCACGCCCATCCTGCTGGCGGATGCGAAGGCTGGCGTCATCGGCGCGGCCCATGCCGGCTGGAAGGGCGCCAAGGCCGGGGTCATGGACGCCGTCGTGGCCGCGATGGTCCGGCACGGCGCGAGGCAGGCCGATATCGTCGCGGCGGTCGGGCCTGTGATCGGCCGCGAATCCTATGAAGTCGGGCCCGAATTCCGCCAGGCCTTCCTCGACGACGACCCCGCCGCGGCTGCCTTCTTCCATGACGGCCCGCGTGGCCGGCCGCATTTCGATCTGCCGGGCTTCGTCATCCGGCGGCTGGAAATGCTGGGGCTCGCCGGGATCGACCGGATTCAAGCCGATACCTGCGCCGATGCCGGGCGGTTCTTCAGCTATCGGCGGTCATGCCTGAACGGCGAGCCGGATTACGGGCGGCAATTGTCGGCAATCGCGCTGATATGACGGCAAAACGGCGCGGAGGCGCACTGGACTCTGGCATGCCGGCGCATCCCGCTTTATGGTCCCCCGCTCAGACCTGCCCAGATTGATCATCGATGAAGCTTCTCGCCGGAAACTCCAACAAACCCCTCGCCCAGGCGATCGCCGCCGAACTCGGCCTTACGCTGACCAACGCCAAGATCCAGCGCTTCGCCGATCTCGAAGTCTTCGTGGAGATCCTGGAGAACGTGCGCGGCGAGGATGTCTTCCTCATCCAGTCGACCTCGTTTCCGGCCAACGACAATCTGATGGAGCTGCTGGTCATCATCGATGCGCTGCGGCGCGGGTCGGCCCGGCGCATCACGGCGGTGCTGCCCTATTTCGGCTATGCCCGGCAGGACCGCAAGACCGGCCCGCGCACCCCGATCTCGGCCAAGCTGGTCGCCAACCTGATCACCGTCGCCGGCGCCGACCGGGTGCTGACGATGGATCTGCATGCCGCCCAGATCCAGGGTTTCTTCGACATCCCGACCGACAACCTGTTCGCCGCGCCGGTCTTCGTCTCCGACATACTGGAGCACGCCCATAATTACGCGACGCCGATCATCGTGTCGCCCGACGTCGGCGGCGTGGTGCGCGCCCGCGCGCTTGCCAAGCGGCTGGACGCCGATCTGGCGATCATCGACAAACGGCGTGAGCGCGCCGGCGTGTCGGAGGTGATGAACATCATCGGCGACGTGAACGGCCGCGCCTGCATCCTGGTGGACGACATCGTCGATTCCGCGGGCACGCTGTGCAATGCCGCGGTGGCGCTCATGAATGCCGGCGCGAGCTCGGTGCGCGCCTATACCACCCACGGGGTGCTGTCGGGCGGCGCCGTCGCCCGCATCGCCGCGGCGCCGATGGTGGAGCTGGTGACGACCGACAGCATCCAGGCGACCGATGCCGTCGCCAACGCGCCCAATGTCCGGCAGCTGGCGATCGCCCCGCTGATCGCCGAAGCGATCCGCCGCATCACCGAGGACAAATCGGTCTCCAGCCTGTTCGACTGAGCAGGCCCTGGCCTCAAAATGAAAACGGCCCGTTTCCGGGCCGTTTTGCTGTTTGCTTAAGACCGATCCTTTACGGGTGATCGTTCTTGTCAGCCGGTATGTCGTACAGGCTGTCGTTGGTGTTGTTGGGCGACTGGCCGAGGTCGAACGCGCGATTCTGCCGGTAGGAGCTGCGCAGGAAGGCGTAGAAGTCGAGCGAGGTCTTCTTGGCCTGCTCGTAATCGTCGACCCGTGTAGCCAGAAGGTCGACGCCCTTGCCCACGGCGACGCCGATCTGCTCCGGATAGGTGGTGTAGAGGACGTAGCCCCACGGATCGGCCACACCGTCGACCGCCATGCCGGCCGCGTCGCGCGGATTGCTGGGCCCGTAGAACGGGATCACCAGATACGGACCCTCGCCGACGCCCCAGACATAGAGGGTGGCGCCGAAGTCGCCGCCCTTGGGCTCTTGCAGGCCGTTATGCGAGGCCACGTCGATCAGGCCGCCGAAACCGAAGATGGAATTGATGGTGAACCGCGCGAAGGTCGTTCCCGCGTCGGAGACGTCGGCCTGGAGCGACTTGTTCATGAAGACAACCGGTTCGCCCAGATTTGAGATAATGTTATGGACACCGGTGCGGACCGGCTGAGGCGTCACCGAGATATAGCCGCGGGCGACCGGAAACAGGATATTGGTATAGAGTTTGTCATTGAAATCGAAGATCGCGCGGTTCATCGGTTCCAGCGGATCGTTCGTCCGATCGAATTCGGCCGCTTGGGCAGGATCGGTCGGTCGGGTGGCGCAGCCGGACACGAGAATCGGGAGAAACGCCACGCAGGCCAGCAGGCGCAGGAGGGACGTTTTTTTAAATTCATTCATTA
>DATAZJ010000562.1:0-10202 GCA_036272115.1 Rhodopila sp.
GGTCGATAGTATGACGTTCTCGATGCCGGGAACCTTGGCGCGGATCTGGGAGTACATCCGCTCCATGTCCTCGGGCAACGCGTAGCCGACCGTGTCGGGCAGGTTGATCGTGGTGGCGCCGGCCTTGATCGCGGCTTCGACGCAGCGCGCCAGGAAGTCGATGTCGCTGCGGGTGGCATCCTCGGCCGACCATTCGACGTCGTCGGCGTGCTGGCGGGCCAGCCTGATCGAGTCCACCGTCGCCGCGATCACTTCGTCCGGTTCCAGCCGCAGCTTGTATTTCATGTGCAGGTCGCTGGTGGCGATGACGATGTGGATACGCTTGCGCTTGGCGTGGCGCAGCGCGTCCGCCGCCCGCAGCACGTCCTGGGCGCCGGCGCGGGCCAGGCTGGCGATAACCGGGGAGTCGTCGCGCTGGCCGACGCTTTCGGCGATGGCCTTGACGCTCTCGAAGTCGCCGGGGGAGGCGATGGCGAAACCGGCCTCCATGACGTCGACGCCCAGTTCGGTCAGGGCCTCGGCCATGCGGATCTTTTCGGCCAGATTCATCGAGAAGCCGGGCGATTGCTCGCCGTCGCGCAGGGTGGTGTCGAAGATGATGATACGGTTTTCGTCCAGCTTGCCGAAGCTGGGATGGTTGATGGTCATCGGATGGTTCCTCGGGATGTTGATGCGACCTTAACCTCAGGGGTTCCCCTGAGCGAGCCGGCGTTCAGCAACCCGGCGCGACGCTCAGGGGCGGCTAAGTCGAAGGAGGAGGAGCAGGCCGAACGGACGCGCCTGACCGGACGCCGAGGCGTCTTGGAGCAGTGTCGCAAAGGGCGCGCGGTTGCACATGCGGACAGTCATAGCCGGGATCACGGCGGGGTGCAAGGGAGGGCACGCTGGCGATGGCAAGCGTTGTCTGGTGAAATATCTCACCGCGCGGCGAGAAAAAAATAATTACTGGCCCGGTACGCTCTTCGGCATCGGGTTCCAGCTATAAGCGATCCGGTTCAAACCTGCGGTCGACCCGACCACGCGCGCACTCGCGATGGTGGCTTCGATCACTTGCCGGTCGGCGCCGTCAGGGCCGGTGTTCCGAGCATCGTGAGGGCGTTAGGAGATAACCGGTTGTCATACTTTTGTAGCCACATCGGTCATCGCGTCCTGCCGGAGCGGCCGTATGCCGGCGCAGCGCTTTTGCGGCCGATGCACGTGCCGCGGGGCACGGCAGCCAAGCAAATTTGATCCCATTTGAAACAATCTGCTGCCCCCCCGATGGACAGGGACCGCGCCGCCCGTCACGCTCGTAAAGCGAACTCAGAACGGACCTAACGATGCTTCCTGACTCCACGCTTCAAGACGCCGAATCGCTGCTCGCCGCCTGCCGGTCAAAGGGGATAATGCTGGCCACCGCCGAAAGTTTCACCGGCGGTTTGATCGTCGCGGCGCTGACGGCCGTCGCCGGCGCCTCGGACGTGGTGGACCGCAGCTTCGTCACCTATTCCAACAGTGCGAAGAACCAGATGATCGGCGTGCCCCTGCCGCTGATCGACACCCATGGCGAGGTCAGCGAGGAAGTCGCCCGCGCGATGGCCGAGGGCACGCTGGCCCGCTCGCACGCTGCGATCGTGGTTTCCGTCACCGGTGCGGCCGGTCCCGGGGGCGGCAGTGCGGAAAGGCCGGTCGGCCTGGTGTGGTTCGGACTGGCGCAGACCGGGAAGCCATCCACCACCGACCGGCAGGTTTTCCCCGGCGACCGTGGCGCGGTGCGCGCGGCCACGGTCGCGCACGCTTTCAAGTTGATCCGCGCGGCGCTTTGAACGGCAGGCCCCGGCGCGCGATCGCGCCCATCGGACGGTGTTCTTGCATGGGGCCTTGCGGCGTTTGATGGCGTGCCGCCGTCTCGGCGTTTCAGCGAAGCCCCGGTGTCCGGAACGCCGGAACTGAAGTCGCTTTCGCCGGCGCCTCGGCCATAATGACAGGCACGGTCCTGGAAGCATTCGCCCGCCGACATATATGGTGCTTAGTCGGGACGGACAGACCGCGGCCGCATGGGAATGACCCGCGCCGCCGGCGGTCGCGCCCTCAGGAGGACCAGACATGCAAGCGACGTTGAACGGACAACTGATGGCCGAAAGCGACGACATCGTGGAGAGCGGCGGCTATGCCTATTTTCCGCCCGAGGCGACCCATTTGGATCTGCTGGTAAAGGCACCGAAAACCGAATCCGACCATGCCTGCCCGCATGGGGTGCAGTTCTACGATGCCGTGATAAATGGTGCGCGGCATGAGCGGGCCGCCTGGTCGTATGAAAAGCCACAGCCGAAGATGCAGGCGGTCGGCGGCCGGTTCGGCTTCTGGAAAGACGTGAAGGTCGCCTGACCGGCGGAACCCCGCCTCGGTTCCCGGCGTTGACCGCCTTGTCGTGATGTAGGCGTGGGTGATTCAGGTGTGGGTGATGCGGGTGTGGTGCCCGCCTCACTCGAACACCGGGTGAATGCACGGCCAGCGGGGGATACGGGCATTCGTTCGGCGGCCGGCGATCAGCTCCAAAGTCTGCGTTTTTTCGCGTGACCCGCGGCGTCCGGCCGCCGGGCTTGGGCGATGATGCCAGCCAGGCAGGTGGTCGGCATGGCCTGACGCTGTTCGGGCTGGACGCCATCAACCTGTTGATGGCGGACGTCCGCGACGGGGTAGGCCCGTTTCTGGCGGTGTTCCTAAAAGGGTCTCGGCACTGGGATTCCGGGGCGATCGGCCTGGCAATGGGGGCATCGTCCATCGCTGCCGCAGTGTGCCAGGTGCCGGCCGGATTGCTGGTCGACGGCACGCGTGCGAAACGGGCGCTGGTTGCCGGGTCGGGATTGTTCGTGGGGATGGGCTGTCTGCTGATCGTGCTGTTCCCGCACTTCTGGACGGTCCTTGCCGCCCAGGCACTGCTGGGGGCGGCTTCGGCTGTCATTCCCCCCGCCATCGCCGCCCTGTCTCTCGGTATCGTCGGGCGCCGCCTTCTGGATGCGCGGATCAGCCGCAATGAAAGTTTCAACCACGCCGGCAACCTGGCCGCCGCGGTGCTGGCCGGGGGCCTGGGGCACTACCTCGGCACCGACTGGATTTTCTATTTGGTCTGCGGCTTTGCCGTGGCGAGCGCGGCGGTCGTCACGCTGATCGACCCGAAGGCGATCGACCACGAACGAGCGCGCGGCGGCGAGGACCCCGGCCACAGCGGCGAACCTTTGCCGTTCCGAGACCTGTTGAAGCAGAAAGACCTGCGGATTTTCCTGGCCTCAGTGGTGCTGTTCCACTTCGGCAATGCGGCGATGCTGCCGATGGCCGGCCAGGTGCTGGCTCGGACGCACCCGGGATCGGACACCGTCGCCTTGTCGGCCTGTATCATTGCCGCGCAGTTCGTGATGGTCGGTGTCGCCTGGGCGGTGGGGCGGGCATCGGCGCGCGGGATCGGCCGTAAACCAATCTTCCTGATCGCGCTGGCGGTGCTGCCGGTGCGCGGGGTGTTGTTTTCGGTCACCACCAGCCCGTATGCAGTGGTGGGTATTCAATTGCTGGACGGCGTGGCAGCGGGGATTTTTGGGGTGATTTCGGTGCTGATCGCCTCCGATCTGATGCGCGGCACCGGCCGGTTCAACCTGGCGCAGGGGCTGATGGCGCTGGCGGTCGGGGTGGGGGCGACGCTGAGCAACGCGACGGCGGGCTTTGTCGTGCAGTGGTTCGGCTATCCCAGCGGGTTCCTGTATCTGGCGGCGATCGCGGGCTGCGCGCTGGTGTTCTTCTCGCTGCTGATGCCGGAGACGATGGTCCCGCCTGAAGCGTCCAGGCACGCCGCGTGATCGGTGCGTTGACCGCCCCGCCCTGGGAAATCTGGGGCATCGCCGGGGTGGCCACCGCCGGGGTGATCCTGCGCCCGTTCGGCTGGCCGGAGTTCATCTGGGCCATCGCCGGGGCGGTGCTGCTGCTGGCGCTGGGCCTGCTGTCGCCGGCGGAGGTCTGGGCCGGCGTGGCGAAGGGCACCGACGTCTATCTGTTCCTGACCGGGATGATGCTGCTGGCCGAACTCGCCCGGCAGGAGGGGCTGTTCGACTGGCTGGCGGCCTGGGCGGCGGTGCATGCGAGAGGTTCGGCGACCCGGCTGTTCGCCCTGGTGTTCGCCGTCGGCACCATCGTCACGGTGTTTCTGTCCAACGACGCCACCGCGGTCGTGCTGACGCCCGCCGTCGCCGCGGTGGCTCGGACGGCGAAGGTGAAAGAGGCGCTACCCTATCTGCTGGTCTGCGCCTTTGTCGCCAATGCCGCGAGTTTCGTGCTGCCGATCTCCAACCCGGCCAACCTGGTGATCTACGGCAGCCAGATGCCGTCGCTGCTGCGCTGGCTGCCGTCCTATGCGCTGCCGTCGGTGCTGTCGATCGGGGCAACCTACGTGGCGCTGCGCATCAGCCAGCGGCGGCATTTGCGGCATCCGGTGGCGACGGGGATCGCGGTGCCCGAACTGGGTGCGGGCGGCAAACGCGCGGCGTTCGGCATCGCCGCCACCTCCGTCGTGCTGCTGGCCTCCTCCGGCTTCGACATCCCGCTTGGTTTGCCCACGTTCCTGGCCGGAATCGCGACGGCGATGCTGGTGCTGGCCCGGTCCGAGACGGGCCCCCTGACGGTGGTGAAGCACATCGCCTGGGGCGTGCTGCCGCTGGTGGCCGGGCTGTTCGTGCTGGTCGAGGCGCTGGAGACGACCGGCGTGACCAACGAACTGGCCATGCTGCTGGCGCAGTTGGTGCGGCGATCCGCGGCCGAGGCGGCCTGGGTGTCGGGTGTGGTGGTGGCGATCGGTGGCAACCTGATGAACAACCTGCCCGCCGGACTGGTGGCGGGCCGTGTCGTGGCACTCGCCAACGTCCCCGAACATGTGCGCGCGGCGGTGCTGATCGGGGTGGATCTGGGGCCGAACCTGTCGGTGACCGGATCACTGGCGACAATCCTGTGGCTGGCGGCGCTGCGGCGGGAGGGGCTGCTGGTCACGGCCTGGCGGTTTCTGGCGCTGGGGGCGCTGGTGATGCCGGTGGCGCTGGTGCTGGCGCTCGCCGGCGTCTTCGCGCTTGGTTAGGGCAGGTTGGCTGCTCGGCGCGTCGATTGCGCCGCGACGGTACGCGTGAGACCATCCCGGTCCGCTCGGTTCAGCATCGAAGGTGTCTGCAATGACCTATTATACCAAGGTAATGCAACCGGATGAGACCGTGAGGTACGTGGGCGGGCTGCATTGGACGATCTACCGGAACGCCATCCTGCTGGGTGTCGTGGCGGTCGCGGCGCTGATTGCGTGTCTCGCTTTGTCGGGTGACCAGAAGTTTATCGCCCTGGTCGTGGCGGGGCTGTTCCTGTTGCTGGCCGCGGTATCCTTCCTGGGCGCCTGGTTCGTCCGGATCACCACGGAAATCGTCGTGACCGACAGGCGGATCATCCACAAGGTCGGCTGGATCGCCCGCCGGACCGAGGAGATGAACATCACCAAGGTCGAATCCGTCGATGTCAGCCAGGGGATCGGTGGCCGGATTTTCAATTACGGCACCGTTGCCATCAGGGGCATCGGCGGCGGCTGGGAACCGCTGCGCCGTGTTGGCTCGCCGCTGGAATTACGCAATGCGATCGTGGTGGGGTAGCGTCGGTCGCGCCTGTCGGATCTGGTGTCCTATCTCCGAAGTTCATCGCATCTTGCGGCGGGGCTCTGGGACCACCAGGCCACTCAAAACAAAGAGCCGGAAACACTAGTCCGCCGGGTCCCGCTCCAGAAAGCAGGCGTCACCATAGGAGTGGAACCGGTAGCCTGCCGCCACCGCATGCGCGTATGCCGCCAACATCCGTTCCCGCCCGGAGAACGCCGCCACCAGCATCAGCAGCGTGGATCGGGGCAGATGAAAATTCGTCACCAGCCGGTCCACCACCTTGAAGCGGTAGCCCGGCAGGATGAACAGCGCGGTCTCTCCCACGAAGGGCGGGATGGAGCCATCCGGCAGTGCCGCACTCTCCAGCAGACGCAGGCTGGTGGTTCCCACGGCGATCACCCGGCCGCCGTTCTTGCGTGCCTGGTTGATCCTTGCCGCGGTTTCAGGAGTGATTTCGCCGCGCTCGGCGTGCATCCGGTGGTCCGTCACCCGGTCTACCCGCACCGGCAGGAAGGTGCCGATACCGACATGCAGGGTGACGGTGGCGTGCCCGACCCCGGCGGTTTGCAGTGCGGCGAGCAGGGCAGGGGTGAAGTGCAGGCCGGCGGTCGGCGCCGCCACCGCGCCCTGGTGGCGGGCGAATACCGTCTGGTAGTCGGTGGCATCGGCCGCGGTCGGTCCATCGGGGCGGTGGATGTACGGCGGCAGCGCCAAGGCACCGGACTGCTCGAAGGCCTGCATCAGGTGCTCGCCGTCCAGGTTGAACGCCAGCCCGACGCTGCCGTCGGGGTCCTTGCCGGCGATGCGGGCGGTCAAGCTGTCGGACCCCTCGATGGCCAGCACGTCGCCTTCGCGCAGGCGGCGGCCGTTGCGGGCCAGCGCTTTCCACACACCGTCTGGACCGGGGCGATCGAGGGTGAGGCCGATACGGGCGTTGCCGCGCGTGGCGCGCAACTGGGCGGGGAACACGCGCGTATCGTTCGCCACCAGGATGTCGCCGGGACGGAGCAGGCCGGGCAGGTCGCGGATCGTCAGGTCGGTCAGCCCGTCGCCGCCGATCCGCAGCAAACGAGCAGAATCGCGCGGGCGGGCGGGTTCGTGCGCAATGCGATCGGGGGGCAGATCGTAGTCGAAATCGTCCAGGGTCAGGTCGTGGGGGTCGTCAGCCGTCATGGCATTTAAGCGTTACTGACGATGCGATATTGCACCACGTTCATGCGCGGTCCCACATGCTGGCCATCAACCGCCCCGTCAGCGAGATTGGTACGACGATATCTCGATCAGGTTGCCGTCCGGATCGCGACAGTAGACCGACTGGATCGGGCCGAGGGCGCCGGCTTTCTCCACCGGACCCTGCAGGATCTGCACGCCGTTGTCGTGCAGGTTGCCGATGACCTCGTCCGGCGGCACCGCGGTGATGAAGCACAGATCGGCGGCGCCCGCATCGCCGCACACGCCGGTCGGCCATGACCGGGCATCGGCGTCGATCGGACGCAGGTTGATCTTCTGGCCGCCGAATTTCAGCGCGGTGCGATGCTGCGGGCCGAACTCCTCCCGCTCCATCCCCAGCACGCGCTGATACCAGGCGGCGCTGAGTTCCACATCCGTAACGTTCAGCACGACGTGGTCGATCCGGTCGATGGTGAATCGCATTATCCCAGCCCGTCGTAAAAATCGTTTCCCTTATCGTCCATTACGATAAAGGCGGGGAAGTTCTCGACTTCGATCCGCCAGATGGCTTCCATGCCGAGTTCGGGAAATTCGAGGACCTCGACCTTGCGGATGCAGTCCTGGGCGAGACGCGCGGCGGGACCGCCGACGCTGCCGAGGTAGAAGCCGCCATTGGCTTTGCAGGAATCCTTGACGGCCTTGGAACGGTTGCCCTTGGCCAGCATCACCAGCGACCCGCCGGCGGCCTGGAACTCGGCGACATAACTGTCCATGCGCCCGGCGGTGGTCGGGCCGAAGCTGCCGGTGGCCATGCCTTCCGGAGTTTTGGCGGGGCCGGCGTAGTAGACCGGATGGTTCTTCAGGTAGTCGGGCAACGGGAGGCCGTTATCCAGCCGCTCCTTCAGCTTGGCGTGGGCGATGTCGCGGGCGACGACCATGGTGCCTGTGAGCGACAGGCGGGTTTTCACCGGGTAGCGGGTCAGTTCGGCCCTGATCTCCGCCATCGGCCGGTTCAAATCGATGGCGATCGTGCCGTCGCCAAGATGGTCTTCGGTGGCCTCGGGCAGATACCTGGCCGGATCGGTTTCAAGTTGTTCGAGGAAGATGCCCTCCGGCGTGATCTTCGCCTTGATCTGCCGGTCGGCGCTGCAGGACACGCCGATACCGACGGGCAGCGAGGCGCCATGCCGGGCCAGGCGGACCACACGGACGTCGTGACAGAAGTATTTACCGCCGAACTGGGCGCCGATGCCGATGTTGCGCGAGATCTCCAGGATCTGCCGCTCCAGTTCGATGTCGCGGAAGGCGTGGCCGGATTTGTCGCCCTTGGTGGGCAGGCCGTCGAGCCACTTCGTCGACGCCAGTTTCACCGTTTTCAGCGTCAGTTCGGCAGAGGTGCCGCCGATGACGATGGCCAGGTGATAAGGCGGGCAGGCCGAGGTGCCCAGCGTCTTCATCTTGGTCTCAAGGAATTTTGCCAGGGATGCAGGGGAGAGGATTGCCCGGGTTTCCTGGAACAGAAACGTCTTGTTGGCGCTGCCGCCGCCCTTGGCGACGAACATGAGGTGGAATTCGTCGGCATGATGCTCGCCGGGGGCGGCCATGATGTCGAACTGTACCGGCAGGTTGTTGCCGGTGTTGACCTCTTCATACATCGACAGCGGCGCCATCTGCGAGTAACGCAGATTCGTTTCTGTGTAGGTCCGGTGCACGCCCCAGGACAGCGCCTCTTCCTCATCGCCGTCGACCCAGACGCGCTGGCCTTTCTTGCCGAACACGATGGCGGTGCCGGTGTCCTGGCACATCGGCAGCACGCCGCCGGCGGCGATGTTGGCGTTCTTCAACAGGTCCAGCGCGACGAACCGGTCGTTGGAGGACGCCTCGGGGTCGTCGAGGATGGCGCGCAGCGAAGCCAGATGCGCCGGGCGCAGCAGATGCGACACGTCGTGGAAGGCGCGGACGGCGAGTTCGCTGAGCGCCTCGGGGGCGACGCGCAGCACGGTCTTGCCCTCGACGGTCAGGGTGCGGACGCCCTCGATCGGCAGCTTGCGCCAAGGGGTGGTGTCCGCATCCAGCGGAAACATCGGGGAGTAGCGGAAGTCGGCCGGCCGCTGCGTCGGGGAATCCACGGAAACTGTCCTTTCAGCGTTGGTAGACCGGTCAGCGTTGGTAGACCGGTCAGCGTTGGTAGACGGGTCAGCGTTGGTAGACCGGTCAGCGTTGGTAGACCGGTCAGCGTTGGTAGACGGGCGGGCGCGTCAGGACCGGGGCGAACGCCGCCCGGGACGGTGGCGCCATCAGGGTTGGCGGCGGCGGAACGCGTCGAGGCTGACCACCTGGGCCGGTTCGGCGTCCTTGGCCGGCGGATCGGCTTCCGCTTCGGCTTGTGCCGGAGCGGCGGCGGGTGCGGCCTCGGCCGTCGGGGTCTCGGCTGCCGAGGTATCGGCCGCCGGGGTCTCGGCCGCCTGGAAGCGCAGGCCGTAGCGGATGTGCGGATCGGCGAATTCGACCACCGCGTCGAGCGGGATGAACAGCTTGGACGGCACGCCGCCGAACGACAGCCCGACCTGGATCATGTTGGTGTCCCGGTCGAAGCCGAGGTCCCAGAACTGATGCTGCAGCACGATGGTCATCTCGGTCGGATACTGCGCGCGGATCCGCTGGGGGATGTTCACGCCGGCATGATCGGTGCGGAATGTGATATAGAAATGGTGGCCGCCGGGCAGGCCGTGCGCCGCCACGTGCTCGATCGCTTGCGCCACGACATGGCGCAACGCCTGCTCGATCCATGTCTCATAGGGCAGCAGACTGTCCGGCCGCTGCTGCTGATCGTCTTCCATCCGTACCCTCATGCCTTTCGTCGCCACCCATAGCGCGTACGTGCCGGGCGGCAAAGGGGTTGCGCGCGGGGTGGCAGGTTGGGCGCGGCCAAATACGAACGGTTGGAAGGTGGATCGGATCATGGGTTGCAGTGGTGCGGTTTCAGCACCGCATTCAAATAGAGCCCGCCGAGACCACTGAGGCAGCAAAAAAAGCAGTGCAGCCCTGGCCACGATCGCGAGGCCCATGGATCGCCGATATCCGCCCCCCGCGGCGGTCTCATCGCGTTGGCGCGATGGTGTGCGCTGCCCGGCGAAAGTCAGGACGCGGCCGGCTAGTCGCCATGCCGGACACGTCAGCGCGAGGCCTCTTCTCTGCGTCCTCTGCGCCTCGGTGATCTCTGTGTTGAAGCGGTTTATGGGTCAAACACGAACGGTTGGGATGTGGATCGGGTCCGGTGGGGCAGCACACCAGATCGCCGATGCTGTTTCCCACGACAGAGCGACCAGCGCATAGCCGCAATACGCGTGCGGTTGCAGCCGAACCGTGGTATCCACCGGG